>JAGWSR010000150.1 GCA_028869385.1 bacterium | reverse complement strand
TCTTCACGTGCACGTCGGGGCGAATGCGTTCGAGCGTCGCTTCGGGCGTACGCTCCGCGAAGCCGACGACGACGTCCACGCTGCGCAGCGCGAGCAGCAGTCGCGCCCGGTCTTCGAACGGCACGATCGGGCGCCGCGGGCCTTTGAGCGCGCGCACCGATTCGTCGCGATTCAATCCCACCACGAGCGCATCGCCCTGCGCGCGCGCCCACGCGAGATACTCCACGTGCCCGGCGTGCAGCACGTCGAAACAGCCGTTCGTAAAAACGACGCGTTTGCCGCCGGCGCGCAACGATTCGCGCCACGTGCTCGCGGCGTCGAGATCGAGCAGCCGCCCGAACAACTCAGCTGTGTCCATGCTCGACCAAAGCCAGAATCTCGTCGGCCGACGCCGTGGCGGTGCCGAGCTTTTCGACCACGGCGCCGGCGGCGAAGTTGGCGAGTTGCATCGCGCGATCCACCGGTGCGCCCGCGGCGAGCGCGAGCGCGAGCACGGCGATGACCGTGTCGCCCGCACCCGAGACGTCGAAGACTTTGCGCGCGAACGACGGGATATCGGAACGCTCGCCCTGCGCGCCGAAGAGCGACATGCCCGCTTCGCCGCGCGTGATCACCACGTAGCGGCAGTCGAGATCGGCGAGCAGCTTCGCGCCCGCGCGTTCGAGCGAGTCACGATCGCGAATCGCGATGCCCGATGCGGCCGAAGCCTCGTGCACGTTCGGTGCGACGCACGTGACGCCCGAGAAGAGCGAGACGTTCTGCGGCTTCGGATCGGCGAGCACGAGCGGACAGGCGTTGGCCGCCTCGACGATCTCGCGCGAGAGCAAACCCTTGGCGTAATCGCTCAGGATCACCGCATCGGCGCGCGCGGCGGCGGTGCGAACGTACTCGGCGATGCGCGCGCGGTCGCGCGCTTCGAGCGGTGCCACGCGCTCCCAATCGGCGCGCACGACCTGCTGATTGTGCGCCACGATGCGCGTCTTGCGCGTCGTCGGACGATCGCCGACGGTGAAGATGCCGCGATCGTCCACCGCCTCTTCGCGCAGCATGCGCCGCACGTCGTCGGCGAATGCATCGTCGCCGACCGCGCCGACGAACTCGACTTTGGCATCGAGCGCGCGCAGATTGTTCGCCACGTTTCCGGCGCCGCCGAGCGTGAACGAATGATCGGTGACCGCCACCACCGGAACGGGAGCTTCGGGCGAGATGCGCGAGACCGATCCCCAGATCCATTCGTCGATCATCAAATCGCCGATCACGAGGATCGAGCGCCCGCGCATACGCTCGAACAGCGTGCGCGCGTCGGGCGCCTGGAGCGCCGCGGTCACTTCAAGCCGTCCTCGAAGATCAGCTTCTGCTCGACGAGATCGCAGACGATGTGCGCCATCACTTGGTGCACCTCTTGCACGATCGCGGCGTAGCCGTCGGGGCCGACGAGCGCGTGATCGCTGTACTGCATCACGGTTCCGCCGCCGTTGCCGGTAAACGCGATCGTCACCGCGCCGCGCTTCTTGCCCTCTTCTAACGCGAGCACGATGTTCTTCGACGTGCCGCTCGTCGTCATGCCGATCAGCACGTCGCCCGGTTGCACGAAGGCTTGCACCTGGCGCGAAAAGACGTGGTCGTAGCCGTAATCGTTCCCGACGCAGGTGAGCGTAGACGTGTTCACCGAGAGCGCTTCGCTGTTGAGTCCGGGCCGTTCGCGCAAGTATCGGCCCGAGAGCTCGGCCGCCATATGCTGCGCTTCGGCGGCGCTGCCGCCGTTGCCGCACCAGAAGACGCGCTTGCCCGCGCGCAGCGCCGTCACGATCGCCTCGACGATCGCGTGAACTTGCGCTTTATAGTGCGGCGCATCGAACAGGTTGCGTCGGTCTGCGATCAGCGCGTCGAAATCGCGCTGCGCCTTGTAGTCCACGGCCATTACGCTTGGATCCAGAAGAGATCTTCACCCTGCGAGACCAACTCGCCGTTCTCCGGGATGATGCGCAGGATCGTGCCTCCGAAGTCGCTCTGAATCTCGTTGAAGAGTTTCATCGCCTCGAGGATGCAGAGCACGCTCCCCGCCTCGATGCGATCGCCGACGTTGACGAAGGCCTCGGCGTCGGGCGACGGCGAGCGATAGAACACCCCGGTCAGCGGCGCGGTGACGCGCTTGGCATTCGCGGGCGGCCCGCTCGCTGCCGCATCGGCGCCCGCGCCCGGCGCCGCCGGCGCGT
>JAGWSR010000149.1 GCA_028869385.1 bacterium | reverse complement strand
GCCGCGCAGATGGCCGCCGAATCCGCCGCGCGCAAAGCGATGGAGCACGGCATGAAGAGCACGGAAGTCATGGTCAAGGGACCGGGCGCCGGCCGCGAAGCCGCGATCCGTTCGCTCCAGGCCGCCGGCCTCGAGATCTCGATGATCAAAGACGTCACGCCCATTCCGCACAACGGCTGCCGCCCTCCCAAGCGCCGCCGCGTTTAACAGGTAAGAAGAGAGAGTATGTCGCGTTACATCGGACCCGTGTGCCGTCTGTGCCGTCGCGAGACCGCGTCGAGCAAGACGGGCGAAAAGATCAAACTGTTCCTCAAAGGCGACCGCTGCCTGAGCAAAAAGTGCGCGGTCGAACGTCGCGGTACCGCGCCCGGTCAGAAGACCACCGGAAAGACCCGCCAGAAGATTTCGGAGTACGGCCGTCAGCTGCGCGAGAAGCAGAAGATGCGTCGCTACTACGGCGTGCACGAAACGCAGTTCGAGAACTACTTCCGCGAGGCCGCACGCGTTCCGGGTCAGACCGGCCGCACGTTCCTCCAGCTGCTCGAGCGCCGCTTGGATAACGTCATCTATCGCCTCAACCTCGCGACGAGCCGCGCGCAGGCGCGTCAGCTTGTGACGCACCGTCACTTCCGCGTCAACGGCAAGATCGTCAACGTTCCGTCGCTGATCCTCAAGGCCGGCGATTCGATCACGATCGGCGAGCGCAGCCTCAAGGCGCCGGTCTTCGAGGCGAATCTCGAAGTCGCGCGTTCGCGCCGTCCTCCGGAGTGGCTCGAGTGGAACGACGCGGAGAACACCGCGAAGGTACTGCTGCTGCCGAGCCGCGAGCAGATCGACACGCCGGTCGACGAGCAGTTGATCGTCGAATACTATAGCCGATAGGCTTTTTGCGCCTGGTGTCGTTGCCGAGCGGCTCGTGGTCCCGAGACCACGTCACCGCTCGGCGCCTAACCAGACACAAAAATCCCGATCGGGGCCACCGGCCGAACGTGTGTCACCTCGAGCACAACGGTGCAACCGTAAGCACAACGGTGTCACCCTGAGCACAACGGTGTCACCGTAAGCACAACGGTGTCACCCTGAGCACAACTGTGTCACCCTGAGCTTGTCGAAGGGTGGCGACACATTAACCACTACTCCGCCGTTAGGCGTACGATCGTGAATCCGTCGGGGACGGGTTTGCGGATAACGTAAGCGGCAACGAAGGAACATCTCACCACACATGACGACGTTGGAAACGCCCACTGGGGCGACGATCGAAGTCCGCGAGCGCCGCGAGAATTATGCCAAGTTCGTGATCGAGCCGCTCGAGCGCGGCTTCGGCATCACGCTCGGCAACGCGCTGCGCCGCATCCTGCTGAGCTCGATTCCGGGCGCCGCCGTCACCTACATGAAGATCGACGGCGTGCTTCACGAGTTCTCGACGATCTCCGGGATGGTCGAAGACACGATCGCGCTCATGCTCAACCTCAAGGGTCTGCCCGTCAAGCTCAACAGCGACGAGCCGCGCGTGCTCAACCTCTCGGTTCAAGGACCGAAGGCCGTGACCGCCGCCGACATCGCGCCCGATGCCGACGTCGAGATCCTCGATCCGAGCTACCACATCGCGACGCTCTCCTCGAAGGACGCGCGTCTCTCGATGGAGCTCGGCATCGAAAAAGGCCGCGGCTACGTGATGGCCGACAAGCAGCGCAACATCGAGCACATGATCGGCCTGATTCCGCTCGATTCGATCTTCTCGCCGATCCGCAAGGTCAACTTCTCGGTTGACGACACGCGCGTCGGCCAGAGCGTGGATTTCGACCGTCTCACGCTCGAGATCGAGACCAACGGCTCGATCACGCCGGACGACGCGCTCGCGACCGCGGCGACGATCATGCAAGAGCAGCTCGATCTCTTCGTCGGTTTCACCAACCGCGCGGAGCCGCTGCCGGAAGCGCCGCCCAACGAGTGGGATATCCCGGTCGAATCACTCAACCTGTCGGTGCGCTCGTTCAACTGCCTGAAGCGCGCGGGCATCTCGAAGGTCTCCGAACTCCTCGATCTGACGGAAGACGAGATCATGAAGATGCGCAACTTCGGCAAGAAGTCGCTCGACGAAATCAAGCAAGTTCTCGCAGAGAGGGGGCTCTCGCTGCGCGCGTAACGCGCACGCGGGACAGGAATCATGCCGCATCAAATCGCGTACAAACGTCTCTCGCGCACGGATGGACACCGCAAGGCCCTGCTGCGCAACTTGGCGACCTCGTTCTTCAAACATGAGAAGATCGAGACCACCTCGACCAAGGCGAAGGAAATCAGTAAGATCGTCGAGCGTCTGATCACGACGGCGATGGCGGGCGACCTGCACGCACGTCGTCAGGTCGCGGAGTTCCTCACGGAGCCCGCGGTCGTCAAGAAGCTCGTCGAGCAGATCGCGCCGGCGCTCAAAGGGCGTAACGGCGGATACACCCGCATCACCAAGACGCGCGTGCGTCAGGGCGATGCCGCGGAACTCTCGATCATCGAGCTTGTCAAGTAACAGTCGTTCCGACGACGGCTCATCATCGCACGGCAACCCGAACGTGTTCGGGTTGCCGTGTGCGTTTCCGGGTTAAACGATGGAGTACGCACCGACCTTACGACGGCTGATCGCCGGGCAGCATCTCTCGCAGGACGAGAGCGCCGAACTCATCGGCGCGATCATGGATGGCGTCATCACGCCCGCGCAGGGCGCGGGGCTCCTGGTCGCGCTCGCGGCCAAGGGCGAGCACGTCGACGAGATCGTCGGCGCCGCGCGCGCGATGCGCGAGCGTGCGACGCCGGTCGCGCACGGCCTCGACCGCGTCGTGGACGTGGTTGGCACGGGCGGCGACGGCGCGAATACGATCAACGTTTCGACCATGGCCGCCCTCGTCGCCGCCGCGGCGGGCGTGGCGGTCGCCAAGCACGGCAATCGCGCCGCTTCGAGCGCGTGCGGGAGCGCCGACGTGCTCGAAGCGACCGGTTTCGAGATCGAACTCGCGCCGGAACGCGCCGCGGCGATGCTGCGGGCGAGCAACTTCACCTTCATGTACGCCCCGCGCTACCATCCCGCGATGAAGAACGTCGGGCCGATTCGGCGCGAACTCGGCGTGAAGACGATCTTCAACGTGCTCGGTCCGCTCACCAATCCCGCGCGCGCCAACGTGATGATCGTCGGCGTGGCGCGCGCCGAACTGCTCGAGTTGATGGGCGACGTCTTGCGCGGACTCGGCGTCGAGCGCGGCGCGATCGTGCACGGCGCGCACGGCATCGACGAAGTTGCCGGCGACGGACCGACGAGCGTGTACTCGTTCGACGAGCGCGGCGCGCGCCGCTGGACGATCGAACCGCGCGAGTTCGGCATCGCCGTACCGCTCGAGGAGATCGTGGGCGGCTCGATCGATGCTTGTCGCGATGCGCTGCTCTCCATTCTCGGCGGCGAACGTTCGTCGCGCGCCGACGTGGTCGCGCTCAACGCGGCCCTCGTGCTCTTCATCGCCGGCGTGGAGCCCGACCTCGCCGCCGCGCTCGCATCTGCTCGCGCCCTGCTCGCAAGCGGCGCGGCGCTCGAGGCGTACGACCGGGCAAAGGACGTTGCACGCAATGGATGACGTACTGAAGAAGATCTATGCCGCGAAGGCGGTACACCTCGCCGCGGAGATGGAGCGCGAGCCCTACGAGCACGTGCGCGAACGCGCGCTCGCGAGCGTCGGGTCGCGTCGCCCGTTCGTCGATGCGTTGCGCGCGCAGAGCGGCGGCGCGATCATCGCCGAGATCAAACGCGCCTCACCTTCGGCGGGGCTGATCGCGCGCGACTTCGACCCGATCGCAATTGCAAAGACCTACGAGCGCGCGGGTGCCGATGCGATCAGCATCCTCACCGAGAGCGACCACTTCTTGGGGGATCTCGCCTTCGTGCCGATGGTGCGCTCGGCGAGCGCGCTCCCGCTGCTGCGCAAAGACTTCTTGAGCACGCCCTATCAGGTCGCGCAGTCGGCCGCCTACGGCGCCGACTGCATCTTGCTCATCGTCGCCGGGCTGAGCGACGAAGCGTTCGCCGCGTGCTTCGAGGAGGCGCGTGCTTACGCGCTCGACGTGTTGGTCGAAGTCCACGACGCGCGCGACGTCGAGCGCGCGCTCGTTCACGACGTGCGTCTCGTCGGCGTCAACAATCGCAACCTCCGCACCATGATCACCGATCTCGCGGTGAGCGAACACGTCTTGCCGCGCCTGCCCGCGGATGTCTTCGCGATCAGCGAGAGCGGCATGCGCAACCTCGACGACCTCGAGCGTCTGCGGGCCGCGGGTGCGCGAGGCTTCCTCATCGGCGAAGCGCTCATGCGCGCGGATGATCCCGCCGAACTGATCGCGTCGCTCAAACGTGTCCACGCGCGTTAAGTTCTGCGGGATGACCTCGGTCGCCGACGTCGAGCTCGCGCGCGCGGCGGGAGCGGATGCGTACGGCATGATCTTCGCACCGTCGGCGCGTCGGATTTCGTTCGAAACCGCTCGCGAGATCGCGCGAGCGGAAATCGGGGGCATCACGCCCGTCGCGGTGATGGTGGATCCGCATGCCGACGACGTGGCGCGCGTGCGCGAACTCTTTCCCGATGCGCTCGTACAGCTCTCCGGCACGGAGTCGCCGGCGTTCGCCGCGTCGCTCGGCGGGACGATCCTCAAGGCGGTCCACGTGGGCGACGACGACACGCCCGAGGAGTTGGCCGCGGCCTGCAACCGTTACGCGCCCGCGCTCATTCTCTGTGATACGAAAGTTCCCGGCGCCTACGGCGGTACCGGCGAGACCTTCGCGTGGGAGCGCGTGGCGCGACTCGCGCGATGGCGTCCGCTCATGGTTGCCGGCGGCCTGACGCCGGAGAACGTCGGCGCTTGCGTGCGTCTCATCCGTCCTTTTGGAGTGGACGTTCGCAGCGGCGTTGAAACGGACGGGCGAAAAGACGCCCGCAAGATGATGCAGTTCGTGCGTGCGGTACGGGAGAGCGATGCAGCAGCCTGATGTTCGGGGATACTTCGGAGAGTTCGGCGGACGGTTCGTCCCCGAGGTCTTGATCGACGCGCTCGATCGCCTGACGGTCGAAATGACCGCGGCCTTCGGGGATCCGTCCTTCTGGCGCGAGTACGACGAGGTGCTGCGCGATTTCGTCGGACGTCCCTCCCCGCTCTACCGGGCGGAGCGATACGGCGACGCGGCGCGCGTGCCGCTGTTGCTCAAGCGTGAGGATACCAACCACACCGGCGCGCACAAGATCAACAACACGGTCGGGCAGGCGCTGCTCGCGCGGCGCATGGGGAAGAAGCGTCTGATCGCGGAGACGGGCGCGGGTCAACACGGCGTCGCCACCGCGACCGTCGGAGCGAAGTTCGGCTTTCCCGTCGACGTGTACATGGGCGCGGTCGACGTGGAGCGGCAAGCGCTCAACGTGTACATCATGAAGGTTCTCGGCGCGACCGTGCATCCGGTGACGGGCGGTACGCAGACGCTCAAGGACGCGACGAACGAAGCCTTTCGCGTGTGGGCGGCGGAGGTCGAGGAGGCCTTCTACGTGATCGGAAGCGTCGTCGGCGCGCATCCGTATCCGTACATGGTTCGTGAATTTCAAAAGGTGATCGGCGTCGAGTCGCGCCGCGAATGTCTCGAACGGTACGGGCGCCTGCCGACCGATGTGATCGCGTGCGTCGGCGGCGGCAGCAACGCGATGGGCATCTTCGCGGGCTTCGTGGACGATCCGCAGGTGCGCCTCTGGGGCGTCGAAGCGGCGGGCGAAGGCGTCGATAGCGGAAAGACCGCGGCCGCGCTCGGCGCGGGCCGCGTGGGCGTGCTGCACGGCTCGCGTTCGTATCTGCTGCAGAACGCGCACGGTCAAGTGCAGGATACGCACTCCATCTCGGCTGGGCTCGACTATCCGGGCGTCGGTCCCGAGCATGCGTTCCTCAAAGAGAGCGGGCGTGCGACCTACGTTCCCGTGACCGATGCGCAGGCGCTCGACGCGTTCTTCGAGTTCGCGCGGGCCGAAGGCATCATTCCGGCGGTCGAGAGCGCTCACGCGATTGCATTCGCCAAGCAACTCGCGGCCGAACGCGGTCCCGACGATCTGATTCTCGTCAACCTCTCGGGGCGTGGCGACAAAGATATCGCGCAAGTGCGAGCGATGACCGGCGATGCTTGAGGCGATCTTCGACCGCGCCCGCGACGCGCACCGCACGGCGTTCATCCCCTACGTGATGGCGGGCGATCCCGATCTCGAGACGACCGCCGCGATCTTGACCGCGCTGACCGATGCGGGCGCCGATGCGATCGAGCTCGGCATACCCTACGGCGATCCGCTCGCCGACGGCCCCACGATCGCGGCCGCGGCGCAGCGCGCGCTCGCGCGCAACGTGACCGTGCGCGACGTGCTCGATCTCGTCGAGCGGCATAAAGCCGATGCCGGAGCACCGATCGTGCTCTTCACGTACTTCAATCCCATCTATCAGTACGGGCTCGAACGCTTCGCGCACGACGCGTCGGATGCCGGCGCCTCGGCCGTGATCGTTCCCGATATCGCGCTCGAAGAAGGCGAAGAACTGAGCGCGGTACTCGCCGAGCACGGGCTCGATATGCCGCTGCTCGTCGCACCCTCCACGACCCCCGAACGCGCCGCGCGCATCGCGTCGCAGAGCTCGGGATTCATCTACGTCGTCTCGCGTCTCGGCGTTACCGGCGCGGGAACGCAGCCTTCGACCGAGGCGCTGCGCGAGAAGATTCGCGTGCTGCGTGCGACGACGGAGAAGCCGCTTGCGGTCGGTTTCGGCGTCAGCGATGCCGAACACGTGCGCGCGGTCGCGCGCCTCGCCGATGGGATCATCGTCGGGAGTGCGCTCATCGACGCCTACGCGGGTGCCGACGGCGACGATGCGGCCGCTCGCGTGCGCCGCTTCGTCGAGCCGCTCATCGCGGCGGCGGATTTCTCCGCGCCCTAGCCGCTCAGCCGAGAAAGAGAAACGCCACGCCGACGACCGCGCATGCCGCCGCAAGCGCGGTCGTCGCGCGTTCGCGTCCGCGGATCGCGTAGATCGCGATGCCGAGCAGCGCCGCGGCGGCGAGCAGCGTCAGACGGAGTTGCTCATGCTGCAGAAAACCGGCGAGGATCGTGGCGATGAGTGCGAGCGCGGCGACGAAGCGCGCGCTCGCGACGATCGCCGCGCAGCAGATCGCGGCGGCGAGCATGCGCAGCGGTTCGAGCGGAGGACCCGCGAGGCCGATGGCGAGCACGCACGCGCCGACCGCGAGTTCGATGCGAGCGGTCAGCGAAGCTCTTTGCGCATGCGCAGCACGTCCCATGCCTCGCCATTCGCGCGCACCATGGCCGCTACATGCCGCTCGACCTCGACGAATCCGAGCGCGCGGTAGAGTGCGAGCGCCGCGAGGTTGTGCGGGAAGACGTGGAGGTAGAGTGCCGCGATCTCGCGCTCGCGCGCCCACGCGCAGGCGTGTTCGATCAGCGCGCGACCGATACCGCGACGGCGATGCGTCGGCGCGACCAGCATACCGAACTCGAAACCGAGCGATGGATCCGGATAGACGCTGAGGTTTCCGACGAGCCGCTCGCGGTCGAGCGCGCTCAGCATGAGAAAGCGCGGATCGTGGAACCAGCGTTCCCAGTTCGTGCGATAGCGTGCGCGGTCGAAGCCCGGCTCGGTGCCGATCCAGCGTCCCTCCGCCGCGACCTCTTTGAAGAGATCGAGCAGCGCGGAGAAATCCTCCGGTACGCTGCGTCGCACGCATGCGTCCGCAGGATTAGACGGCGGCCGCGTTTCTGCCATAGCCGAAGCGTGCGTCGGCGTCATCCGCCACGTAGCGCGCGATCGCGAGCGACGACGTCGCGGCGGGCGACGGAGCGTTGCGCACGTGGAGCGTGAGATCGTCGCCGTCGAAGACGAAGTCGTCGACTTGCGTGCCGTCGCTCGTCATCGCCTGCGCGCGCACGCCCGATGGTCCCGGCAGCGTATCCTCGACGCGAAGCTCCGGAATGTAGCGCTGGAGCGCTTTCACGTACGCGCCGCGCACGACGTCGCGATACATCTCACCCATGCCGGTCGCGAAGTGCTTGCGCGCGAGCTTCAAAAACCCGGGGTAGGTGAGCGTCTCGAAGAGATCGCGCGCGGCGATGCGCCCGAACGTATACCCTTCGCGCGCGAATGCGAGGACGGCGTTGGGCCCGAGCCACACGTCGCCGTTCATGCGCGGCGTGAAGTGCACGCCGAGAAACGGAAAGCTCGGATCGGGCACGGGATAGATATTGCCGCGAACCAAGTCCCGTCGTTCCGGCTTGAGGATCAGATAGTCGCCGCGAAACGGCACGATCTTTGGATCGCTCGCACCGCCCGTCATCTTGGCGACCCGGTCGGAGTGCAGGCCGGCGCACGTGATCGCGTGCCGCGCTTCGTACTCCCCCGCATTCGTTCGCACGACGACGCGTCCGTGGCGCCGCTCGATCGCGAGCACCGCGCGCCCGGTGAGGAGCTCGGCGCCCATGGCCGCCGCATCGTCGGCGAACGCGAGCGCGACCGCGCGCCAGTCCACGATCCCGGTGACGGGGGAGAAGATCGCCTTGATACCGCGCGCGTGCGGCTCGCGCATGCGGATCCCGGAGGCATCGAGCACCTCGAGACCCTCGATCCCGTTGGCCCGGCCGCGCGCATAGAGATCGTCGAGCAACGGGAGCTCCCGGGGCTCGGTCGCGACGATCAATTTCCCGCACATGCGGTAGGGTATCCCTTTTTCGTCGAGGTAGGCCCGAGCGAGGCGGCGGCCCTCGACGCAGAGCCGCGCCTTCAGTGAACCCGGCTTATAATAGATGCCCGAGTGGATAACCCCGGAGTTGTGTCCGCTTTGATGGGTGGCGAGCTCGGGCTCCTTTTCGAGCACGGCGAGCTTGAGCCGGGGGTGCCGCAGCAGCAGCTCGCGCGCGGTGGCCAAGCCCACGATGCCCCCGCCGACGATGATCGTGTCGTAGGTCATGCGGGTGCGAGCTTTCTCCCCACCGCGACGTGGGCCCGCTTGGTAGAATGGAACCCACGGCCCCGTCCCTAAGTCTTGGATTCGGGGCAGGACCGCCCCGCAGCCCGTAAGAGGAAGAAGTACGAAGATCGTGACCAGCACGCTCGAGCGCATCGCGCCGTTTCAAAACGAAGTCATCAAGAATTTTCAGGATCCGGCGGACGTCGCCGCCATGGAGGCGGCGCTCGCGTCGGTGAAGAGCCGCTTCGGCGCGCACTACCCGCTCGTGATCGACGGCCAAAAGATCGAGACCGAGAAGAAGATCCGCTCGCTCAACCCCGCCGACCCGTCGCAGGTCGTCGGTCTCACGAGCTCCGCGTCGAAGGAGCAAGCCCTCTCTGCGATCGATGCCGCGGTGCGAGCGTTCGAAACGTGGAAGAAAACCTCGGCGCAGGAGCGCGCGGCGTATCTCTTCAAGGCGGCGGCCCTCATGCGCGAGCGCCGGTTCGAGTACGATGCGCTCTTGACGTACGAAGTCGGCAAGAGCTGGGGCGAGGCCGATGGCGATATCGCCGAAGCGATCGACTTCCTCGAATTCTACGCGCGCGAAGCGTTGCGCTACGCGCAGCCGCAGCCGGTCGTGCCGATCGCGGGCGAGCAGAACGAGCTCGTGTATATCCCGCTCGGCGTCGGCGCGATCATCCCTCCGTGGAACTTCGCGGGCGCGATCATGGCGGGCATGACGGCGGCCGCGATCGTGAGCGGCAACACGGTACTGCTCAAGCCCTCGAGCGATTCGGCGGTGATCGCCGCGTGGTTCGTCGATCTGCTCGCGGAGGTCGGCGTACCGAACGGCGTCGTGAATTTCGTGCCGGGTTCGGGAAGCGTGATCGGCGATCTCATCGTCGCGCATCCGCAGATTCGCTTCATCTCGTTTACCGGCTCGAAAGAGGTCGGTTTGCACATCAACGAGCTCGCCGCGAAGACCGCGCCGGGACAGAAATGGATCAAACGCGTCGTCGCGGAGATGGGCGGTAAAGATTCGATCGTCGTCGCGGGCGACGCCGATGTGGATGCGGCGGTCGAAGGCGTCGCGATCTCCGCGTTCGGCTTCCAGGGACAGAAGTGCTCGGCCTGTTCGCGTGCGATCGTGGACGCGTCGATTTACGACGAATTCGTCGAAAAACTCAAAGGTCGCGTCGCGAAGATCACCGTCGGCGATCCCGCCGATCGCGCGAATTACATGGGACCGGTCGTCAACGAGAGCGCGTTGAAATCGATCTCGGAATACATCGAAATCGGCAAGAAAGAAGGCCGTCTCATTCACGGCGGCGGTCGCATCGGCGAAACCGGTTACTTCCTCGAACCGACGGTCATCGCGGACGTGGATCCGATGGCGCGAATCTCGCAAGAAGAGATATTCGGACCGGTCCTCGCGATCATCAAAGCCGACGATTTCGATCACGCGATGGAGATCGCGAACAACACCGAATTCGGACTGACGGGTTCGCTCTACACGTCCGACGAGAGCAAGATCGCACGCGCGAAAGAAGAGTTCTTCGTCGGAAATCTCTACTTCAATCGCAAGAGCACGGGTGCGTTCGTCGGCGTGCATCCGTTCGGCGGATTCAACATGTCGGGAACCGATAGTAAAGCGGGCGGCCGCGACTATCTCCTGCTCTTCATGCAGGCGAAGACGATGAGCCGAAAAGCCTGACGCGCGTTGAAAGAACTACGTCTCCAAGCTAAGGCGGACCGTCGTGTCCGCCTTGGTCATAACTGGATCTTTTCGAACGAGATCGACGCGCAGAAGAGCGCGCTCGGATCGTTCGCTCCGGGCGAGCTCGCGCGCGTCTGTGACGCCGCGCGCAACCCCGTCGGCATCGCCTACGTCAATCCGAACGCGTTGATCTGCGCGCGCGTGCTCACGCGCGACGTGCGCGCCACGATCGACGCGGCGTGGTTCGTCGCGCGACTGAAACGCGCGCTCGAATTACGCGAACGCGTCTTCGACGCGCCGTTCTATCGTCTCGCGTACGGCGAATCCGATGGGTTACCGGGATTCGTCGTCGATCGCTACGGTGACGTCTGCGTCGCGCAGTTGAATACCGCCGGGGCGCTCGCGCTGCGCGAACCGTTCGTCACCGCGATGAGCGAGGTGCTCGCACCGCGCGGATTGCTTCTGCGCAACGCGGGTTCGACACGCGCGCTCGAAGGCGTGGAGGCGCTGGATCACGCGCTCGGAGAGGTTCCCGACCGTATCGAGATCCTCGAAGGCGACATGCGCATCGTCGCGCCGCTGCGCGCGGGTCAGAAGACCGGATACTTCTTCGACCAGCGTGACAATCGCGCGCGGGTGCGACGCTACGTGCGCCCGGGCGCACGCGTGCTCGACGTCTTCTCGTACGTCGGCGCTTGGGCGGTATCGGCGCTGCATGCCGGCGCCGCGGAGGTTACGTGCGTGGATCAGTCGGAGCTCGCGCTGACGTGCGCCGACGAGAACGCCCGTGCGATCGGGCGGGAGATCGACGGCTTGGTCGGTGACGCGAACGAGGTGCTGAGCGGCCTTCATGCGGAGCGGCGAAAGTACGACGTGGTGATTCTCGATCCGCCGGCGCTGATCAAACGGCGCAAGGATGCGGCCGCCGGCGAGCGCCACTATGCTCGCCTGCACGAAGCGGCGCTCAAGCTGCTGCGCGAGGATGGGATCTTGGTCAGCGCCTCGTGCTCCCACCATCTCGCCGCGGATCGCCTGACGCGCATCGCGTTCGACGCGGCACGCGGGGCCGGCCGCCGCATGCAGATCCTCGAGCGTCACGGGCACGCGCCCGACCACCCGATCCATCCCGCCATGCCCGAGACGGAGTACCTCAAGGCGCTCTTCCTGCGAGCCTGATTCCAGGCTCGCGGGCGACTTTTGCGGTAAGACTAGCGTCGCACCCGACCTTTGTGGTACTCTGATAGTCCGGCCCTGGGAGACTGCGACCTTTGCCGGCGGGTTCAAAAATAATTTTGAATCACGCTTGACATGGGTTGTGCCCAGCGATAATATAGCCGTCGTGGCTCGAACGGCCCGGCGCGAAAATGCGATCGACAAGATGCGCAGACAACGCCGAAACCCGACGAGTTCGCTCCTTGAAAACTGAACAGTGCAGCAGCAAATAAGTCTGTGGGTCTCCGGTTTCGTAAGACAAGACCGATGGTCAAGTCTTTTGAGAATCGCGAGAACGTACAATTTCTGCTGTCGGTCGGTGC
>JAGWSR010000148.1 GCA_028869385.1 bacterium | reverse complement strand
CGCGGATCGTCGCTGCCGAAGAACGCCCACGGAAAGCTCCGTGCGAACGAGTCGAGCGAATCGTCGCGGCTCCACGCGGCCGACGCGGCGTAGAGCACGGGATACCACGTCGCCTCATAGAGCGTCTCGCCGTCGTCGTGCCAGACGGTCTGAAAGAGCCCGAGCACGTGCGCGGCCTTGCCGTCGGCGATGAACCGCCGCTCGTTGTCGAGCGCCGCGCGCAGATCGGGAAAGATCTCGTTCCAATTGTTCGCACCGGGCGCGACCATCTGCTCGAACCCGCCGCCCGCGATCGTCTTGATGTAGCGCGCGAACGGCTCGTGCGCGCCGTAGTGCCAGTTGACGATCACCGCGCGCTTGGGGAGATGCGCCATGATCGTGGGATCGGCTTCGATGCCGTCGTCCCAGAGCATCACGCGCGCGCCCGACGGCGCGATCAGTCGCGCCATCTCGTTCACGTGCGCCGCGTACACCGCGGAGCGGCCGCCGTGCGCGGCCACGTACGCGGTCGTTTGCCCCTCGCCGAGCGTGGCCGTCTCGTCGGAACCGATGTGAAAGAACGGCGGATGCGGCACCGCCTGCAGTTCCTGCCCGATGATGCGCGCCAGGTACGCGCCCGAAAGCGGAACGTTCGGCGAGAGCAGAAACCCATGCGGAAACTCCGCCGCGCTCGCATAGCGCTCCACGCGCAGCGTGTTGTGCATGTGCGCGAACGTCTGCTGCTCGGGAATCAACGCGACGTGGTAGCGCGCGGCGTAGCGCGCGAGCGACGCGAGTTGCGCGGGCGTGATCCCGTCGAGCGGCGCGGGCAGCGGGTCGGTCGGACTCACGAAGACGTGCTCCATGTACGGCGAGTAGCCGTTCATCTTGAAGGCCGCGATCGTGCGAATGCGCTCTTCGAAATAGCGCATCGTGGGCAGCGGTCCGCGCGACACGTCGTCGGAGAGAATGCGCCAGCGCAGTTGCGGCGCGTCCGCGATGCTCACGCACGGCACGCGCCACGCCGAGCCGTCGCGGCGCACGAGTTGCGCCAACGTGACGAGCGCGTAAAAGGCGCCGTCGGCGTCGGCACTCGTCGCGGTGACCCCGCGCGCGTCGATGCGCAAGCGATAGGCCTGCGGAGCGAGCGCCGCGTCGCGTTCGAAACGGATGCGCGCGTCGCTCGCGCGCACCGGAACCGGCGCGTGCAGCGCGTGCAAGCGCTCGCGCAGCAGATCGTACCCGCCCGGGTCGACCGCACGCGCGATCGTGCGCGGGAGCGCGATGGAGCCCGCGATGGAGCCCGCGGCGGAGCACGCGACGGCTCGCACGGTCTCCGGACGCGGCAGCACGTGCAGCGTGGCAAGCGCCAAAATCGCAGCGAACATCGCCAGGGGCTTTGGCGGCGCGTGTGAACATTTCCGGCATGAAGACGCACGCATTCGTCGTCCCGGCGATGCTCCTCGGTGCGCTCGCGCTCGCGCTGCCCGTTCGCGCGGCGAACGACAAAGAGCTCCAGAACATGAAGGGCTCGGTAAGCTATGCGCGCCCGAGCGCGGCCGCCAAACCCCTCGCGCCCAACGCGGAAATCGTGCTCGGCGACCGCGACGTAGCGATCACCGGCGCCGCCTCGCTCGCGGGCGTCACGCTCCCGGACAGTTCGCAAGTGCTCGTGGGCTCGGAGAGCAGGGTCGAGCTCGGCTTCTTCAAGCAGACGGAGATCGCGAACGCGAAATTCGTCGTGTACGACGGCAAGGTGCGCTTCACGGTGCGCCATCCGCAGGGCGCGCGCGCGAATTACATCTTCACCACACCCACCGCGTCGGTCGCGGTGCGCGGCACGCAGGGTGACATCGAGAGCAGCGGGAGCGACGTTCGCGTGAACGTGTACGAGGTCTGCGACCCGAGCGAACCCGTCACCGTCACCACCAAGGACGGCGCGTCGTATCAGCTCAACGCCGGGCAATCGCTCGTCGCGCAGGTCGTCGGCGGCATCGTTCGCGCGAAGGTCGAGGCGCTTTCACAGCAGTTGATCGATCAGTTCTCGCCCGACTTCGGCGCGCCGACGAGCTGGGATGCGGCCAAAGGCGAGGTGGTCGGCATGGCGCAGAGCCAGGCCTCGAGCGCCCTCGATAGCGCGACCGGCGGCTACGGAAGCCAAGTCGCGGGCGCGCTCGGCGGGCTCTTCGGTCACAAGAAGTCCACGCCGACCCCGAGTCCGACCCCGCAGTCGGCCTCGTGCACGCACTAGCGCGCTAGGCGGCCGCTTCGTTCGACTGCATTTCGCGGTCGCGCGCGTCGAACGCCTCGACAACGGTGTCGAGATACGCCGGAAGATCGGTCGCACTCACCGCCGCGGCCTGCTCGGCAAGCTCCAGCAGTCGCGCGTCGTTCGCGGCGACGCGCGCGACGCGCGCCCCGTCGAGGGTCGCGTATTCGAAGGCCTTGAAGGCGATCTGGTTGCGAAATCCCGCCCGAAGGATGATATCGCCGAACCGGCTCTCGAGCGCGTCGGGCAGCTCGCCGAGCCGCGTGCGCGCGAGCGCGAGCGCCTCGCCGAGGTAGGAGCGCACGAGCTCGTCGGCCAGGCGGCGGTCGTCTTGGGTCACGTAGCCCGGAAAAGTGTTAATTTTCGAGCGTAAAAGCGCGAGAGCATCCATCGTCTTGCTAGGTACGACGGGTACGGCGCCCGGGCCTCGGGAATCCAGGTCAGCACGATGGCGGTACTCTTGGTGGTCGCGCTCGTCGCCCTCGCCGCTGCGGCGTTCTACGCTCGCAGTCTGCTGCAGCGCTTCTCGAGCGCGCGCGACGAACATCGGCGCGTCGTCGCCCTCCTCTCGCGCTACGTTCCCGCCCCGGTCGTCGAGGAGCTGCTCGCGCGCAAGGATCCGCGCCTCTTCGAAGCACGGGAGTATTACGCGACGATCCTCTGCGTGCGCATCCGCGAGTTCGCGCTCTTCGCCGAGTCGCTCTCGCCCGAAGAGACGCTGCGCTACCTCAACGAGTTCTACACGATCGTCGGGCAAGCGGTGCAGCGCCACAAGGGCATGATCGAGAGTTTGCGCGGCGACACCGTTACCGCGCTCTTCGGCGTGCTCGTCGAAGAGCGGTTTCAAGAGGAGCGCGCGCTGCGCGCCGCGCTCGATATCATGCGCATGATGAGCGCGATGCACTCGCGCTGGGCCGCGCAGGGACGCAAGAAGATCGAAGTCGGCATGGGCGTCAACTCGGGCAAGATCGTCGCGGGCGACACCGGCTACAAGGATCGGCGCGAGTTCGCGATCGTCGGCAACCCCGCACACGTTGCCGCGCGGCTCGAAGCGGCATCCGAAGAGCTCGGCGCGGCCATCGTCGCGAGCGAGGCGACCTACGACGTGGTGCGCGATCTCTTCGTCGGCATACCCACCTCGTCGTTGCCGTTGCGCGGGTTGCGGCGCTTGCACAACGCCTACATCATTCGCGGGCTCACGCGCCGTGCGAGCGAGGACGATCTGCTCACGCTCCCCTCGCAGCGCGCGTTTCGCGAGACGGTCGTGCGCGCGTACGAGGCGCCCGAAACGCCGCCGAGCGAGAGCGAGACGTACGCGCAATCCGACGAGGTGCGCGAAGCCGCTTACACCGACCTGCGCGAACCTCCGCCCGCCCCGCCACGCTTCGATGCGATCAGTTCGCAGGCGGGCGTCGAATACACACGCTTCTCGCGCCTCGACGATCGCGAACCCGCACTGCCCGAACCGCCCCCCATTCAAGGAGTCTATGAAGACGACCAAGGTCCGCCGCTTCAGCTTCCGCCGTAGCCTGCTCGCGTGTGCGGCGCTCGCCGCATGTGCCGCGTACGGCCGCGCCGAGGCCGCCACCGTGCGCGGTGCGACCGATGCGGCCGTGGTGTGGGTGAGCGCCCCGAACGCGCTACCGCCTCCGACGACGGTCGAGATGCGCAACTCGCATCGCACGTTCATTCCGCCGTTCGTCGCGATCGCCGCCGGGAGTTCGGTGCGCTTTCCGAACGACGACCCGTTCTTCCACAGCATCTACTCCGATTCGAAGATCGATCCGTTCGACATCGGCTACTACGGCCCGGGACCGGGAAAGAGCGTGCTCTTCGCGCAGCCCGGCGTGATCGCCGTGCACTGCCACATTCATGCGAGCATGCACGCGACGATCGTCGTGACCGACGGACCCTTTGCGACGAGCGAGGGCGGCAGGTACGAGATCGACGGCGTACCGCCGGGCAAGCATGCCCTCCATGCATGGGATCCGACGCACGGCGAGCGCACGCTCTCGATCGTCGTTCCCGCGAACGACGCGACCGTGACGATGGACGTGAAGGCGCGCTAGGTCGCGCCCCGCAGAGAGAGACGCCGCCCGAAGACGACCTCGCGCTGCTCGGAGAGCTCGATCTCACCGCCGTCGATCAGCGCGACCATCGCTTCGACGCAGCGGCGATCCCACTGCACGTCGATGCCCGAGAGCAGACGTCCGCGCGCCTCGTCGAGCGAGAGCCGCGTGCGATACGGACGATCGGTCGTCATCGCATCGAACGTATCGGCGACGGCGATCACGCGCGAGAGCAACGGAATGCGCTCGCCGGCGAGTCCGTCGGGATAGCCCTTGCCGTCCCACCGCTCGTGATGGTGCAGCACGCAGGGCGTGATCTCGGCCATCGCTTCGACCGGACCGAGGATCTCGCGAGCGATGACGGGATGCTCGTTGATGATCTCGCGCTCTTGCGTGTCGAGCGGACCCGGCTTGAGCAGCACGGCGTCGGGAATGCCGATCTTGCCGAGGTCGTGGAGCAGCGCCGAGCAACGCACCGTCTCCACGTCGTGCTTGCGCAGGCCCATCTGTCGCGCGATCGCGACCGAGTACTCCGCGACGCGCATCGAGTGTCCGGCGGTGTACGGATCGCGTTGATCCACGATCGAGGCGATGCCCTCCATCGTTTGCAAGAACGTCTTTTCGGCCGCGTCGCGGCGGCGGTCGAGTTCGCGCTGCGCGGCGACCGCGAGGGTGAGCAGCGAAAGAAAGATGACGATACACGCGACGAGCGTCGCGATCACGACGAACTGCGTCTCGCCGCGCGTCTGCGCGTTCAACTGACCGATCGAGACGTCGATCGCCGCGACCGCGAGGTAGCCCGATCCCATCGGCGAGGCAAGCGGCACGTACACCGTGACGATCTGGTCGCCGTTCTGCGAGCGCTCGGGTGATTCGACGAAGTTCTGCTGGGCGATGGCCGATTTGACGTACGAGGTCGCGTCGGGCGCGAGAATCGGATCGAGCGGCGCGCCGTCGGGACGGTAGATCCGCACGTCGCGCACGATCGCTTGGAAGTTCTCGACGTTGCGCACCGAGGCATCGATACGCTCGCGATCGGTCTCGGTGAACGAGCCCGAACGCGCGTAACGATCGAGCGCGGGCTGGAGCGTCGCCGAGGCCTGCCCGATGGCCGTCGCGATCAGGTCGGACTTGACCGATGCGAGGTGAACGCGCGCGAACGCGTACGAGAGCCCCGCGGAGATCGCGACGACGACCACGAGCAAGACCGCCGCGAAGCGCGCGAGGAAATCGAGTCGCACGAAGCTACTTGACGAACCCCGACGGATAGGGCGGAAACGCGCCGAGCACTTGCGCGAGCACGCCGACGTGAATCGTTTCGACTCCGAGAATCGATCCCATCACGCCCGCGAGCTCGCGATCTTTGAGCTCGGGGATCACCGAGAGATACGTGCTCGCGGCCTTCTCTTCGACGTCGCGGGCGAAGAGCAGAATGTCGTGCTCGGTGCTCAGTTGCGGGTAGTCGAGCTTCGCCGTCGCGAGCGATGGCGTGCCGCCGCCGGCTTGGACCGCCGCGATCAGCGCGGCGAGATGCATTTGATGATCTCGCTTGAAGAGCGCGGCCGCATCCGCGACCTTGGGCGAGAGCAGCTTGGTCGCCGCGGCATCGTCGTAGGCCTTGATTCCGGCGCGCTCGAGTTCGATCGCGGCATTCATGGAGGAGATATCGCCGGCATCGGCCGTCGCGGCCCGAGCCACGAAACGATCGAGCAGCACGAGGCCGCTCGCACCGACGCCGGATGCAACGAGAAATCGCGCGCGTGAGAGACTCATACCCTCAAGGTATCGGCCGCCCCGTCGAGTTCGGCCACGATGCGCGGTAACGTTTCGGCCGCGCTGCCGCGCAGCACGCAGCCGACGCGCTCGGAGATGGCGGTCGCCTCGGGATTAATCTCTGCCACGAACGCGTCACGGGCATAGCGCGTCGCAAGCGCCGCGGCCGGATAGACCACGGCGCTCGTCCCGACGACCAGGATCACCTCGGCGCGCTCGGTCGCCTCGACCGCCCGGCGCCAGGTCGCTTGCGGCAACGGCTCGCCGAACCACACGATGTCCGGGCGCATCAGCCCGCCGCACGCGTGCTCGATCTCGCTCGGCGGCAGGCCGTGCTCGTCGAGCGCGCGCTCGTGGTCGCAGCGGGTGCAGCGGGCAACGCGCAGGCTGCCGTGCAGTTCGAGCAGGCTGCGCGTACCCGCCCGCAGGTGCAGCGAATCCACGTTCTGCGTGGCGAGCGTGAAGTCCGGAACGCGCGTCTCGAGTGCGACGAGGGCGTGGTGGCCCGCATTCGGCTGCGCGCGCCGATGGGCGGCGTTGCGCTCGTTGTACCAGGTCCAGACCAGCTCCGGATCGCGCGCGAACCCGGCGGGCGAGGCCAATTCCTCGACGCGGTGCGTCCGCCAGAGGCCGCCCACCCCGCGAAATGTCGGCAGGCCGCTCTCGGCCGAGATGCCCGACCCGGTCAACACCACGACCGAGCGCGCGTTTCGTAAACGTTCGATGAATTCGCGCATTTTGGGTCCTTCGAGCCGTGCGCCGAGGAATCTGCCGAGGCGAGCGCCGCGTTACGTCTTCGAGGGCACGGCGACGGCAAGGCGAAGGGAAGCCTCGTGGAGTTGGATGCCGGGGACCTCATCGCACGTATTCGTGCTCGCGACGCCGACGCGTTCGAGGCATTATACGATGCGTATCATCGCCTCGTATATGGCGTGGCGATGCGTATGTTGGGAGATGCTTCGGCCGCGCAAGACGTGACGCAATCGGTATTTTTAAAAGTGTGGAGTTCGCCAGATCTCTTTCGCAGCGGAAACTTCTCCGCGTGGATCGTCCGCGTGACGCGTAACCGCGCGCTCGACGTGCTGCGCTCGCGAAACGCCCACCAGGAGGTCGAGTTGCCCGAAGCGCTGCCCGAGACCGACGCCATCGAGGACATCGCCTTCGCGCGCCTCGACGCCGCGGCCGTGCGCGGCGCGCTCGCGACGCTGCCGCCCGAGCAGCGCGAGCCGATCGAGCTCGGCTTCTTCGGCGGGATCACCCACGATGAGATCGCGCGGCGGACCGGCATTCCCCTCGGCACCATCAAGACGCGCATTCGCATGGGACTACGCAAACTTCGCGTGGCGCTGGAAGGCGCGGTGACGGCATGACCGCCTCGCACGACGAGATGCTCGACGACGTGGCCGTGTACGCGCTCGGCACCATGGCCGCCGACGACGCGGCGCGCGTTCGCGCCCACCTGGAAACGTGCGCGGAGTGCCGCGCCGAGTACGCCGCCCTCGCGCCCTCGGCGATCGCCTTGGGCATGAGCGCCGACGCCGCGACGCCGAGCCCGTTGCTCAAAGCGCGCATCATGCGCGAGGTGCGCCACGATGCCGCTCAAGCGGATGCGCATCCGCGCACGGCGCGCGCGCTTCAAGGTCGCCTGTGGCCCGCCTATCTCGTGGCGGCGGCCTGCTTCGTGCTCGCGATGTGGTCGTCGCTCGTCAATCTCTCGCTGATGCAGCAGATCAAGAGCGTGCGGTCGGCCAACGTCGCGTTGAGCGACCGCGCGGACGGCCTTGCACGGACGCTCGCGCAGACGCAGACGACCGTGGCCGATCTTACGAGTGCGAACGCCGAGCACTTCGCGGTGGGCGGCAGCGAGATCGTGCGCGTGCACGACCACCTCTACCTCGCGATGCACGATATCCCGCAGCCGCCGCACGGCAAGGTGTATCAGGCATGGACGCTACCGAAGGGCGGCAAGACCATGCAGCCGTCGCTCACGTTCGTCCCCGACGCGCACGGTAGCGCGCTCGTGGCGTTGCCGGTCGACGCGCGCATCACCACGGCCGTGGCGGTGAGTGTTGAGCCCGCCGGCGGCAGCAAGCAACCCACCAGCAAACCCGTACTCGTCGAACAGCTCGGGTGATGGGCATCCGCACCGAGCGCATCTCGCATCTGCGAGACGCGGCGGCATTGGAGTATCTCGCGCGCTCGCCCTACGAGCACGTCTTTCTCACCTATCTGCTGCTCTTCGATCTGACCCCGACGACGCGCGACTCGCTCTACGTCGCGCTCCACGACGACGATCGCATCGCGGGCGTGGGATACTTCGGCCGTCAGACGGTGCTCGCCGCGAGCGACGACGCGACGGTCGAGGCCTTTGCGGAGATCGGGCGGCGGCATCGCGGCGAGCGCATGATCGTGGGCCCGCGCGCGACGACCGCGCGCTACTGGTCGCTCATCGCGGCCACGCATGCCGCGCCGCGACTGGTTCGCGAGCGGCAGTACGTGATGATGCTCGATCGTTCGATGCTCGCGCCCTACGAGCACAGCGTGGTCGCGCGCAAGGCGCGCATCGATGAATGGACGACGGTGGCGGATAGTTCCGCGCAGATGATCGCGGGCGAGCTCGCGTACGATCCCCGACGCTCGTCACCCGAGTTCACCTCGAACGTTCGCACGATGATCGAACGCGGCGTGTGGTGGGTGGGCGAATCGCTCGGCCGCCTCTGCTTCTTCTGCAACATCGGCCCGTGGAGCCGGCAGACGGCGCAGCTCCAGGGCATCTGGACGCCGCCCGAACTGCGCGGACGCGGCCTCGCGACCGCAGCGCTCGGCGCGATCTGCGATCGTCTCCTCGGACTCAGCCCGACGCTCTCGCTCTACGTGAACGACTTCAACGCACCCGCGATCGCGCTCTACG
The DNA here is from genome assembly GCA_028869385.1 of bacterium. Taxonomy (GTDB): domain Bacteria; phylum Vulcanimicrobiota; class Vulcanimicrobiia; order Vulcanimicrobiales; family Vulcanimicrobiaceae; genus REEB354. Next base: position 13,706 of record JAGWSR010000148.1, on the reverse strand, counting down.
AGCGCGTCGGCTTCACGACCGTCGCCGAATTTCAGACGATCCTATTTTAGCCGCTCTTCGATCGAGTGAACCTCGCTGACCACGGCCTCTTCACCGCGTTTGAAGAGTCCCACGATCCAGCGGATCGTCGCGTACACGCCGATGAGCGCGAAGACGAAGGTGATGAAGAACACCCACGCGGCCGTGGCGGCAAGGTGTACGAGTGATTGTTCCATGCGGAACCGCTTGGCCGCGAGAGCGGTTCTGACCTGTGATGATCGGCTCCGATGACGTCCACGTGATCGGCGGAGGCGTCGCGGGGCTCACCGCGGCGGCGCTGCTCGCGCGCGACGGCGCCCGCGTAACGCTCTACGAGCACCACAACGTGCCGGGTGGATGCGCCGCCTTTTATCAACGCGATGGCTACCGCTTCGACGTGGGCGCGACCGTGGTGAACGGCTTCGGCGCGCGCGGCATCCATCGCCGCGTCTTCGACGCGCTCGGCGTGGAGCTCGACGCGCAGCCGGTGGACCCGGCGATGGTCGTGCATCTCCCCGACGCGCGCGTAACGCGCTACGGCGACGAGCGTTGGCTCGCGGAGCGACGCGCGATTTTCGGCGATGCGGCGGAGCCGTTTTGGCGCGCACAGGAGCGGATCGCCGACCGCGTGTGGAGTTTTGCCGCGGGGCTGCCGGTGCTTCCGGTCGATCTGCCGAGCGCGCTGCACCTCGCGCGCATCTTCCGCCCCGAACATCTCCCGCTGCTCGCCATGCAGGGGCGCAGCATCGCCTCGCTGCTGCCGCGCGACGCATCGCGGCGCCTGCGCGCCTTCGTGGACGTGCAACTACTCATCACCGCGCAGGCACGCGCGCACGACGTGGATCTCGCCTTCGGCGCGACCGCGCTCGACATCGCGCGCGAGGGAACCTACCATCTCGCCGGCGGCATCTCCGATATCGCGACCGCGCTCGCGCGCGCCGTGCGCCGCCACGGCGGTCGCATTCGCTACAACACCGATGTCGCGCGCATCCACGCGAGGCGTGCGGGCGTCGAGGCGATCGAACTGCGCGACGGCGAGCGCATTCCCGCGCGCGCCGTCGTCGCCGCCATCCCTTACGAGAACGTGCTCGCAATGCTCGGGCGCGCCGTGCCGCCCCGCTTGCGCACGCGACAGCGCTGGGGCGCGGTGACCGCCTATGTGGGCGTGCCCGACGGCGTCGTGCCCGACGATGCCGTGCTGCATCATCAACTCGTCTTCGACGACGCGCAACCGCTCGGTGAGGGCAACTCCGCCTTCGTCTCGATTTCGGGTGCGGGCGATCGCGTGCGCGCACGTGGAGGCGGCCGCGCGATCACCGTCTCCACGCACACCGACGTGAACGCGTGGGAGGATGCACGCGCGGCGGGCACGCTCGAAACGCGCAAGCGCGCCTACGCGCAGCGCATGCGCCAGGCCGTCGAACGCGCGCTCGGCACGCGCGTCGATCCCGTCGTCTTCGAGTTGGGGACGCCCTTCACGTTCGAGCGCTACACGCTGCGCCATCGCGGCATGGTCGGCGGCACGCCGCAGACCACGACGAGTGCGAATCTGCGCGCGCGCTCCCATCGCACCGACGTGCGCGGACTCGTGCTCTGCGGCGACACGGCCTTTCCGGGTCAGAGCACCGTCGGCGTGACGCTCTCGGCGATCAACGCCGCGCGCGCGCTCGGCGCCGCTACGGTGTGACGATCTTCTCGATCAGTTTTGCGACCGCCGCGTCGATATGATCGGCGCGATCTTCGACGCCGCTCGCCGCATAGGCATCGCGCAGCGACGCGAGCGTACGATACGCCACCTTTGTCGAACCGTCGTCGTCGCGCCATACCAAAATCTTCAGCGGAAGCTCGAGCGCGAAGAGCGGTACGGCCTGCATCAGCGCCGTGCCCGCCTGCGGGTTACCGAAGATGAAGAGCGTCGTGGGGCGCAACGGCAAGCCGACGCTGCGCGCGGCCCCGGCCTGATCGATCTCGGCGAAGATCGTCTGCCCGACCTGACGCAGCACCGCGCGGGTCGCTTCGACGGTGTCGGCGTACGAGTGCACGCTCGTGCGAATGTGGAGCCCCTCGTTCGGTCTCACGCAATCGGCTCCGGTACGCGGCCCGTCATCTCTTGTGCGAGTTTCGATGCGTTACGCGCCATGATCCCGTAAATCGAGAGTTGCGGATTGGCGCCGATGCTCGTGGGGAACGCGGAGCCGTCGAAGACGTAGAGGTTCTCCACCTGATGGTGTCGCCCGTCGCCCGCGACGACCGAGCGCGCGGGATCGGCACCCATGCCGCAACCGCCCATCACGTGCGCGCTCGTGACGAACGCGCGCAGAATCTCCATGGGAAGCGCCGCGATCATCTCGTCGGCCTCCTTCATGCTCGTGACCATGCGCGCCGACTCGTGCACGGGGAGTACCGAACGCGCGCCCGACGCGAATTGAATCTCGGCCATCGTGCGCAGCGAACGCCGCGCGCCTTCCCACACGTACTCGCTGATCGGATAGTCGAGCAGCGGCGTGCCGTCGCCGCGCAAACCGACCGTGCCGCCGACGCTCTCGGAATGGAAGCCGTCGCGCATGAGCGCGATGATCACGGCGACGTTGGCGAACTCCGCCATCAACGCCGCGTGCGCGCGTCCGAAGCCGGCCATCGTGGTCGCCATCAGCACCGGATGGATCGGCGGCACTTCGAGTTTGAACCCGATCGGACCGTCGAGCGCCTGGGTGTGCAAAAAGTGATCGCTGTAGATGGACTGCGGTGCGCCCGCGAAGGCCGCGACCGTCTCCGGCATCAGCGCCGCCGAAACGACGACCGGATGCAGAAACGTGCGCGTGCCGAGCGTGCCGTGCGGATTGGGAACGTTGCTGCGCAAGAGCAGTGCGGGCGTGTTGATCGCGCCGCCCGCCGCGATGAAGCGCTTGGCGCGGATCGTGACCGTGTGCGGCCCCGGCGCGAGCCCGCTCGAATCGAGCGCCGCGCAGACGAGTTCGGTAACGCGATCGCCCGAGAGAACGACGTGCTGCGCGCGCGCGCGGCTGATGAGCGTCGCGCCGTGCTCCAACGCGGTCGGCACGGTGGTGACGAGCATGCTCTGCTTGGCGTTGGTGGGACAGCCCATGCCGCAGTAGCCGAGGTTGTAACAGCCGCGCACGTTGCGCGGAATGACTTCCGTGGGGATGCCGAGCTTTTCGCCGCCGCGGCGCAGCGCTTCGTTGTTCGGATTCGGCGGCTCGTTCCACGGATGCACGCCGAGACGGCGCTCCATCATCGCATACCACGGATCGAGTTCGGCGCGGTCGTACTCGTGCAGGCCGAACGTCGCGCGCCAATAGTCGAGCGTCTCCGGCGGCGTGCGAAAACTGCTCGTCCAGTTGACGGTCGTCGAACCGCCGACCGCGCGCCCTTGCAGGATGACGATGCCTTTGTCTTTGGTGCGACGCCCCGCCGACTCTTGATAGAGTTGCGGGTACGCTTCGCGCTCCACCATGTGGAAATCGCTCGAGGTGCGCAGCGGCCCCTCCTCGATCATCACGACCGAGAGTCCCGCGCGGCTCAAGATCTCCGCTGCCGTGCCGCCGCCCGCACCCGTGCCGACGATCGCGACGTCGCATTCGAGCGTGCGGTCCGCATCGAACGTGGAGGCGTCGTAGGCCTTCCAACCGCGGGCGAGCCCGTCTTTCCAGGGGTCGTGTATCATGCAATCCTCGGCGGGCCCGGATACCCGATCGCGGCCCAGGTGTCGTTGGCGCCGTACCATCCGGCGTACACGAGTTGATGCAAGGCTTGGTAGCCACTGCGAAAGAGCGTCACGCCGCTCGTGCGCCAGCGTTCGAGAAACGCGGCGACCTCGGGAATCGAGGCGCGATCCCACGGGCCGACGCCCGCGACGAAACGCCGCGTGAGCGGAAAGTCGAGCAGGCCGAAGAGTTGCGAGACTTCGTCCTGCACCGCGGGCGGAAGCCCCGAGATCGCGATGTGCACGCCTTCGACCGCGCGCGAGAGCGCCGCGTCGCGCGCGGGCCCGGCGCTCGGAAGCGCACCGTCGAGAATCGCCGCCGCGATCGCGCGCAACGTCGTGCTGCGATCGGCCGGAGCGGCGCAGCCGCCGAGCGCAAGCAGCATTGCGCCGCCGGCGCCGGTCTTCAGAAGTTCACCGCGCGTTAGCATCTGCAGTTATACATCGGTCAAAAGCGTCGAGATCGCCGCTTTGAGATCGCCCACGTCGGCCTGCGTGCGTTCGGCCAAGCGCAGCAGCAATTGCTCCTGCACTTGCTGATGGTAGAGCAGGCGCGAGATGTGGTCGTGATCGCTCTCCGCGCGCAGTTCGGCGTATTGGCTCGACTGCCGCTGCGCGACCGCGATGATGAAGATCATCACGAGCTGGATCACGTTCGAGACCGTGAGCAGAAAGGCGAAGGGATAGGGGTCGAGTTTGGTGAGCTGCCCGACGACGATCCAGACCGTCTGGATCACGATCACCAAGAAGAGCGCGATCGGCGCTCCCGTCGCGTCGGAGATGCTTTTGCAGAGGCGTTCGACGCCGGTGAGTCGTGCGGCGCTCGCCGCGTTGACGTCGGTCACAAGGGGATGATCTTCGACCGTTGCCATGCTCGGAAGCGTTACCGTCGTATCCATGGGCACGGATTCCCCGTCCCCGCACGGAATGCCGCTCGACCGACGCGAAAGGATCGCCATGATCGGACTCTCGCACATCGCCCTTCACCTGGGCCTCTGCTCGGCGATCGCGCGCCAAGGGCCGGACACGCCGATCGAGGTGCGCGTGCAGTTGCTCAACCATACCGGACGAGCGAGCTTCGATAAGCATTTCTCGTTCACGCGCGGCTACGCTGCCGATCGTCTCGTGGAGTTCGACGCTCCGTTCGGCGTGTACGCCATGCACGTGACCGCGCCGAAGTACGGCTGCAGCGCGGCAAACTGGGAGATGGTGCTGCCGGGACACGACCGGAACATTCACGAGCCGATGGTCGAAGGCGTCGCGCACCTCGGGCAACCGCTCTTGCTCGCTGGAACGCTCCCCGCATCGTTTGCATACGCGAACCCAACCGTAGTGGCGTTCGACAAGGGCCAGGCGTGCAACACCCCAGTCGGCGATCCCCTGCCGGTGAAGACGGTGGTGGAGAACGATCAAGACGCGTTCTACGTGTGGATGTATCCCGATCCGAGCCTCGCCGGACATACACCCGTCGTCGCCGCAGTCCAGATCGGTGCGGCCGACGGCGACGACACCTACATCCGCTTGAAAGTCCCGTTCCCCGTCCCCTGGCACGGCTTCCCCGACACGTGGCAATTCAACGTTTCGGAGAACGTGATCGACATGCTCTCGCAGCAAAAAACGGAGACGCTCCTCTGCCCCCGCATGTACGAGGCGATCACGCACTAGATGGAGACCCCGTGATTCCGGATAAGAGCGCCCTCATCGCTCGAATGAGTGCCGAAAGTGACGATATGCGGATCGGTTTGTCGATGCTCGCGGCAGACGATACCCGTCTCCGTGATCGGGCTTTTACGACGTCCGTTGCCGATGCGTTTGGGCTGTGGCTAACCAAGCTGCTTGTAACGAGGTTTACGGGTGCGCACCTCTTTGGAGTATTGGATTTGCTCGCACGCCTGCGCTCGATGAATCAGACCGATACTCTTGAGTTCATCAGCATCAAAGGCGCCGACGCGTCAGGGGTGCTCTTCTTCCTCGAAGGCATGCATGAATTCGTGGGCTTGGTCGCGGTGGACCAGCGAGGGAGGCCGCACCGGACGTTGCACCCCGATGGAACGATAACGGATGAGCCTTCGCGCGGCAGCGAGTCTTTGCCGTAGCTTCTCCACTTACTGAACGACGACGGTGCCGATCATGCCCGTTGGGCCGTCGTGGAACAGGCAATAGTACGTGTAGGTTCCAGTTTTGGTGAAGGTGAGCGTATAGCTCTTGCCGGGCGGCATCACGCCTGAATTGGCAAGCGCGCTGCCGTCGTAGGTCGAGCCTCCGGCGGGCGGCACTTGATCCGGCGGTCCAGCCGGCGGCTGCTGACCGAGCGCGGGGAACGTCACGGTGTGCGGAGCGTTGTTCGCTTCGTTCGTCCAGGTGACGGTCGTACCGAGCGGGATCGTGATCGTTGACGTCGCGGTTGTATCGTCGAGGAAGCGCATCACCGTCGCCTGCGACGGCTTGCTGCCGGGCAATCCCGGCGAGATCCCGGCCGCGAGGTGCGTGCCGCCCACCGCGTACGGAAAGAGCGAGAACGATGCGGCGCCCGCGTCGAGATCGCTCTGCTGATCGGCCGCGCCCGCAGCTTGGGCGGCGGCAGCCGATTGCGGAAGCGGCGCAGTCGATGGAAGCACGACGATCGTACCGGCCATCTCAGGTAGGTGTACGATGCAGTAATACGCATACGTGCCCGGCTTGGTGAACGTCACTGCGTAGCTCTTGCCGTTCGTGATGAAGCCGGAGCTGACGTACGTGCTTCCATCGTACGTTCCGCCGCCGACCGGCGCCGGATTTGGCGGTCCCCCGGGCGGGCTTTGACCCGGCTGCGGAATTGAGACCGTGTGCGGAATGCTCGTACCGTTGCTCCACGTCACGGTATCGCCGGCATGAATGGTGAGTGCGTTCGGATAGAAGTCGAGGGCTTGTACGGCCTCCGACTGCGAGGAACCGCCGGCGACGATACTCCAGCTCTGGGGTGCCGACAGCGGGGGTGAGCCGTTCGACTCCGACGACGAGGCGCACGCGTTGAGTACTGAGACGAGAAGCGCGGCCGCGAGCGACGCCCGCAACATCGCGTTGGATGACGACATGGTATTCGCTCCTTCAGCTTATCGGGTACCGGGCGGCCGCGCGGCTTCTTTCGTGAGACGCAAGTCTCATAAAGGAATATTCGTGATACTAGAGTATCGCCACGGGGATGTCAAGCGCGTACGAATCGAGCGGGCGCGTTAAGCAGAAGAGCCGCACGCGACAGGCCCTTGTCGATGCAGCAAAGAGCCTGCTCGCTCAAGGCCTGACGCCGACCGTCGAACAGGCCGCCGCGGCCGCGCGCGTCTCGCGCCCGACCGCCTACCGCTACTTTCCGAATCAGCAGACCCTTCTCGCCGCAGCGCATCCGCAGCTCGCGATGGCCTCACTCTTGCCGCCCGATGCTCCAAACGATCCAGTCGCGCGGCTCGATCTCGTCTCCGAGGCGATATTCGCCTCCATCGTCGAACACGAAGTCGCGCTCCGAGCGATGTTGCGCATCGCCCTCGAACGCACTGCGGAATCGCCGTCAATCGCGCCGACGACACCGCCGCCCGCACTCAGAACGGGACGGCGCGTCGCGTGGCTCGACGATGCGCTCTCGCCGCTACGCGATCGCCTCGGCGCCGAGCGTTACCGCTCCCTCGTCCTCCAGATCGGAGCGACGCTTGGAATTGAGTCGTACGTCTGGCTCGTGGACGTCGCGAACGTGCGGCGGAGCGAAGCTGTGGAACTGCTCCGCCAGAACGCGCGTCAGATTTTGAGGGCCGCGCTATGAGCGCGATCGCAGCCGCCGATCGCGAACGCATCTTCGCCATCGTGGCGCACATCGAGCGGGCCTGGAACGATGCCGACGCCGTGTGCTTCGCGCAACCGTTCGCCGATGACGGCGAACAGGTGAACATCTTCGGCACGACGCTGCGCGATCGCGCGGAGATCGAGACGCGCCATCGCGAGATCTTCCAAACCATTTTTCGCGGCAGCCGCAACGTGCTGACCATCGAGGCGTTACGCCTCATTGCCGACGGCGCGATCCTCGCCCGCGTCGGCTCGATCGTCGAGGTACACGAAGGTCCGCTGCGCGGAACGCTGCATACGCGCGCAACGCTCGTGTTACGGCGCACCGCAACGCGCGGCTGGGAGATCGTCACCTTCCACAACACGCGCGTTGCCGAGTGAGCGGGAGCGTAGCTCTCGGCTCGCCCCGCGTCTAGATTCCCGAACAGTCCGTGTCGACGCGCGTGAGCCGGAGCCCGTGTACCTTCCACGCATTTTCAATCGTCGCGTATTTCGTGTCGGCGAACTTCGCGTGAGGAGTGTACGTCACGTGACCGGTCACCACGAGCTTGGCGTAGCCGAAAGGAATGCCGCGAACGTTGCAGAGCCGCGACGTAACGTCGCCGGAAAAATACGCACCGGCTACGTTCCCATCGCGGCCGTAATTGAAGCCTTCGATCGAGTAGTACGAGCCGGCCAGAATGCAGCACTCGTTCACGAACGCGCTCTTGCCGTGCAGCGTCGTCGTATATGTGACTTTGAGCCCTTCGTGCCGTACGCGCACGAGGAAATCGATCCGCGGCGGCGGTCCTTGGTAGAGGGAGGGGTCTTTGAGGCCGGCGAGATCCACGGAGTACGTGATGTCGTCGACGATTTGAATGAAGCCGTTGTGGAGATTGACTTCCGCGGATGCAGGCGCGACGGCAGAAGCCGTCGCGAGCAGGGCTAGAAGCGCGATGGCGAGTTTACGAAGCATGGATCCACTCCTGAGACGTAGCAGCGACCGATCTATACGCCGAGAACGAAGCGAGCGGCCGAAAGGTTCCGCGGCGAAGATCTACGACATCTCTGCGGAATAGGGTTGGCGGGAGCGTGTAGGAATCGAACCTACCAGCCGCCTTGCGGCGGCCTCAGCGATTTTGAAGACCGTGCGAGCCACCAGACTCGTACGCTCCCATGCGAACGTAGAGCTTTATAGCGCGCGGTTTGCAGCTCCACCTGCGAGCGCGCGGCGGCGTGAGATGGCATAGGCGACGATGGCGATGTGGATCGCGATCGCGACGAGCGCGCCGACGACGTGCTGCGTTACATCCGCGCCGCCGAAGACCGTGACGATCCACAGCGCCGCGCCGCCGATCGGAAAGAAGAGCGCGAGCGACGTCCAGAGGCCGGGGTTGTACTCGCGACGCACCGTGGCGACCACGACGTGCAGCAACCCGTTGACGACGCCGAGATCGATCGCGATCGTGCCGTAGCCCGGCGCGAGAACCTGCGCGAGGTAGATGCCGACGAGGATCACGCCCCACACGCCGACCGAGTTGATCACGAAGGCGGCGACCGGCGAGAGCACCGGCAACCCCTCACCGACCACGCGATTGACGTAGCGGCAAAAGCAGTCGTCGTGATGCTCCTCGAATTGGTGCAGCATATAGACCGGAAGCTGCACCACGATCGCCGCCATCACGAGGCCCGCCCACACGTACACGAGCGGCACGAGCGCGAGCAGCAGCACCGCCGCGAACAGGCCCGCGTAGGGCCACTGCCACCGGCCGATCAACCAATCCGTTGCCGCGCGAATACCCACGATTGCACCTCCGCCTAGTTGGGGTACAGTACGAGCATGAGACATCTCCTGCGAATCGCCTCCATCGCCGCGCTCATCGTCAGCTCGGCCTGCGCCAACGCATCGGCGACCAAAACGATTGCCTCGACGCGCGCGTGCACGCCGTCGGTACCGGCGCCGACCATGCTCTATCCGATGAACGGCGCTACGAACGTGCCGGCGGGCAACTTCACCTTGGTCCTCGCGTTCAGCTACGGGACCAACCTGGAACTGACCGCACAGGGCATCGCCACGCCGGTCTCAGGCATACATCCGAACGCCGCGGTTCCCAATCCGCTGCCCACGCCCGCCGCGACGCCCGAACCGGGCGCCACGCCGTACGGCTATGGCATTCCCGCGCTCGCGGCGCACACCACCTACACGGTCGCCGCGCATTTTATGCCGGTCGATCCGGGATGCACCGCGTCGAGCGTGACGCTCGGTACGTTTACGACGAAGTAGAGCGTGCTCGCACGCTCACGTACGTGCGGCGCGCGAGCACGAGCATGGCGATCGTGAAGAGCAGCGCCGCGACGGCGACGACGAACGGGGCGACGAACGCGAGCAGCGACGTGCCGAGTGCGCCGGCATCCTCGACGGTGCTCACGACCGGATTGCCGAGCCCGGCGGTCGCGAGCGTCGACGCGCCTCGCGCCGTCGCGATGCCGGCATGCACGCCGAGCGCGTTGAGCGCACCGACGACCATCAAAAACACGAGCATCTCGTTCGACTGCGGGTGCACGGTTCCACCGACGACGATCGCGGCGGCGGCGGGCTTCACCACGATCTGCAGCACGTGCAGCGCGTGATCGAGCACCGGCACCTTATCGGCGAGCAGCTCTAACAGCGCGACGACGATGAGAATCCACATCGCGACGGGCGATGCGAGCCACGCGAAGAACGCGGGCGGATGCAACAGGCCGATATGCGCGGCCACGCTGACGACCGCGAGCGCCAGCACCGCACGCACACCCGCGGCGGTCGTAAGCGAATAGGCAAGAGCGTATTGCGTCGCTGCGTCCATGACCGTAGCTTGACCCTTTCACGCAGGATGGGCGCGAGCCCCGCATAACGACCACGGCCAGGACTATGATGTTCCACGACAGCGAGGCCGCGGACGGCGGATTGCTCGCTCGGCTCCTCGGAATCACGTACGAGATTCTGCACGCCGACGAGATCGCGCCCGCCCTCGAGTCCATCGCACGTGCGGTTGCCGAGATCTTCGGCTTCAAGTACGTGACGATCGTTGCGGCCGACGCACCCGGTGGCGAGCTCTACCGACGGGTGCTCTTGGGCTTTCCCGACGAGCTCATCGCGGAGCGCCTCGGCGAACACATCGACCGCGCCGCCGTGCTCGAAATCTTGCCGCCGACCTCCGAAGTGCTGCCCTACTGCTTCTACAATCCCGCCGAGCGCGAGCTCGACTGGCACAGCAGTATCTACACCGGCTTCCGCCCGCGCGACGAACCCCGCAGCGCCCCCGACGCCTGGCACGAGCGCGACGCGCTCACCCTCGTGCTTCCCGACCGCGACGGCAACATGCTCGGCTACCTCTCCGCCGACGCCCCGCTCGACGGCAAGGTGCCCACCATCGAGACCCTGCGGCGCATGCAGCTCTTCGTCAATCTCGTCGGGCTCGCGCTCGCGAACGCGCGCGCGCACTTCGCCGAAGTCTCGCGCCGACAGCTCCTCGAAGAGAACGTGCGGCTGCAGAACGAGTTCTTCAGCATGGTCTCGCACGAGGTGCGCTCGCCGCTCGCCGCCATTCGCGGGGCCACATCGTTGCTGCAGACGCACTTCGAGACGCTCGGGGTCGAACGCCGCGCAGAGCTGCTCGGCGTGCTCTCCAACTCCACCTCGCGCCTGAGCTCCATCTTTGAAGACGTGCTGCTGCTCTCGCGCATGGACGCCGGACGCCTCGCCTTGCGCATCGAGCCCATCGCCACGGTTGACGTGATCGAGGAATCGATCGCCCGGACCCGCAGCGAGCACCCCGACCGCCTCTTCAACGCCGCCTACCTCGAGCCGGTGCCCCGGCTCTACGCCGACGAGGGGCGCACGGTCCAGGTCCTCACCAACCTGCTCTCCAACGCGGTCAAGTACAGCTTCCCCGACACACCGATTCACCTTGACCTCAAGGCAAGCGAGCACCGGGTGACCATCTCGGTGGTCAACGAAGGGCCCGGAATCGAGGAGGCCGACCGCGAGAAGCTCTTCACCCGCTTCGGGCACCTCTCGTCGGGCGAGCGCTCGACCGGCCTCGGCCTCTATATCTGCCGCGAGCTCGTGACCAAGATGAACGGCACGATCGGCTACGAGAGCGAGCCCGGCAAACGGACCGCCTTTTGGTTCACCCTACCCCGCGCCGTCTAGCTTCTTAACCTTTTAGGTAGCGGTGAAGGCCGCTTTCGTGGTACAACCTGGGCCGTGAAGACCCGGCCCGATATCCGCAACCTCGCCATCATCGCCCACGTCGACCACGGCAAGACGACGCTCGTGGACGCCATGCTCCGACAGAGCGGCGTCTTCCGAGAGGGTCAGCACGTCGAGACCCGCGTGATGGACTCGAACCCGCTCGAAAAAGAGCGCGGCATCACCATCCTCGCCAAGAACACCGCGATTCGCCACGGCGACGTGAAGTTCAACATCGTGGACACGCCCGGACACGCCGATTTCGGCGGTGAGGTCGAGCGCGTGCTGCAGATGGTGCAGGGCGTGCTGCTGCTCGTCGACGCCGCCGAAGGCGTGATGCCGCAGACGCGCTTCGTGCTGCGCAAGGCGCTCGAACTCGACCTCAAGGCGATCGTCGCGATCAACAAGATCGACCGCAAAGACGCGCGCGCGATGGAGATCGTCAACGAAGTCTTCGATCTCTTCATCGAACTCGGCGCGAACGACGAGCAAGCCGACTTCCCGGTCGTCTTCACCAACGGTCGCGCCGGCATCGCGAAGCTGAAGCTCGAAGACGAAGCGACCGATCTCGAGCCGCTCTTCGAATTGATTCGCCAGCACGTGCCCGAAGCGCCGGCCGAAGAGGGGCCGTTTCAGCTCCTCATCTCGGCGATCGATCACAATAAATACGTCGGACGCATCGGCATCGGCCGCATCTTCCGCGGGAGTTCGCGCATCAACGCGCCGATCGCCAAGGTCGCGCGCGACGGCAAGATCGCGACGGGCCTGCGCCTCACCAAGCTGCTTACATTCCAGGGACTCGAGCGCACCGAGGTCGATGAGGCCTCCGCGGGCGATATCGTCTGCGTCTCGGGCATCGAAGATCTGAACATCGGCGACACGATCGCCGACGCGAACACGCCCGAAGGCATCCACGCGGTCGCGGTCGACGAACCGACGGTCTCCATGTTCTTCTCGGTCAACAACTCGCCGTTCGCGGGCAAAGAGGGCAAGTTCCTCACCTCGCGTCAGATTCGCGAACGCCTCATGCGCGAGCTCGAATCGAACGTCGCGCTGCGCGTCGCCGACACCGAATCCGCCGATACGTTCGAAGTGCGCGGCCGCGGCGAGTTGCATCTCTCGATCCTCATCGAAACGATGCGTCGCGAAGGCTACGAACTCGCGGTCTCCAAACCGCAAGTCATCCTGACCGAACGCGATGGTAAGAAGTGGGAACCGGTCGAGTACGTCGTCGTTGACGTGCCCTCGGAATACGAAGGCCCCGTGATCGAAGCGCTCGGCAAGCGTAAGGCGACGATGTCGAACATGATCAACGTCGGTGAATCGCGCCGCCTCGAATACACGATGCCGACGCGCGCCATCTTCGGTCTGCGCGGCGAATTGCTGACGCTCACGCGCGGCACCGCCGTGATGTCGCACACGTACTACGATCACCAGGAATGGCAGGGTGAACTCCCGGGCCGCATGGTCGGCGCGCTCGTCGCGACCGACACCGGCCGCGCGACCGCCTACGCGATCTCCGGCGTGGAGCAACGCGGACGCTTCTTCGTGGATCCCGGACAGGATATCTACGAAGGCATGATCGTGGGCCGTGCCAACGACGATAAGGATGTCGGCCTGAACGTCGTGCGCGAAAAGAAACTCACCAACATGCGCGCATCGGGCAGCGACGACACCGTCAAGCTGCCCCCGGCCGAGGAGCTCTCGCTCGAGCGCGCGATCGAGTTCATCGAAGACGACGAACTCGTCGAGGTGACCCCGCACACGATTCGCCTACGCAAACGAATCCTCAACGAAGGCGAACGCCTCAAAGCCCGACGCCGCGAAAAAACAAGCGTCTAACAAAACCGAAGGGGGTGCCAAAGCACCCCCTTCGGTTTTGTCACCCTGAGCCTGTCGAAGGGCGTAGGGCGCTTACCGCAGCGCCAGCTCCTTCGCGCG
>JAGWSR010000147.1 GCA_028869385.1 bacterium | reverse complement strand
CTCGGCGTTTGATTGAACGCGCCGCGGAAGGCCTTACCGATCGGCGTCCGCGCCGCCGAGACGATTACCGCCTCACGCATTGACGAGTTCTCCCTGTTTCAGAGCAGCGAAGGTTCCGTTAGCTTCGGCGATTTTTTTCAGCAGCGGCGCCGGCTCCCAGCCGAACTCCACCACCTTGTCGTACACGTGCTTCACGCCGACTTCATCGGCGTACCACATCGGGCCGCCGTGATGCGGCGGGAACCCGTAGCCGAAGATGTACACGATATCGATGTCACCGGGCCGCAGCGCGACGCCCTCTTCGAGCAGATACGCGCCGCGGTTGATGAGCGCGAAGACCAAGCGCTGGAGGATCTCTTCGTCCGAGACCTCGCGCGGCGCGACGCCGTGCTTCTTGGCCTCTTCGGCGAAGAGCGCCTCGATCTCGGGATCCGCGATCGGCTCGCGTCCCTTGCCCACGCTCTTGTCGTACTTGAAGTAACCGGCCATCGTCTTCTGGCCGAGACGCTTCATCTCGACGAGACGGTCGATGACGTCGGTGCGTCCCTTCGCAACGTCGGGGCGCGCCTTGGCGATATGCCAGGCCACGTCGATGCCGGAGAGATCGCCCATCGCGAACGGCCCCATCGGGAATCCGAACTTCTTCGCGACGCGGTCGATACGCATCGGCGAGATGCCCTCTTCCGCAAGCGCGCCGGCGGCCTTCGCGTAGTCGAAGACCATGCGGTTGCCGATGAAGCCGAACGCGTTCGTCGAGAGCACCGCGGTCTTGCGCAACGCCTTGCCGAGTTTGAACGCGGTCGCGAGCGTCTGCGCCGAGGTATCCTTGCCGCGCACGATCTCGAGCAGCGGCATGATGTTCGCGGGCACGAAGAAGTGCAGGCCGACGAACTTGTCGGGGCGCTTCGTCACCGACGCCATCTCATCGATATCGAGCGTCGAGGTGTTCGAGGCGAGAATGCCTTCGGGTTTGACGATCGCATCGAGCTTCGCGAAGACTTGCTTCTTCACGTCCATGCTCTCGAAGACGGCCTCGATCACGACGTCGGCATCGGCGAGCTCGTTGTAATCGTCGGTGAACTGAATCGACTGACCGAGCTTCCACGCCTCTTCCTGCGTCATGCGGCCCTTCTGGACCTGATACATGAACATGCCGAAGACGGTCTGACGCGCCTTCTCGACCGCATCGGCGTTCGAGTCGATCACCGCGACCGGAATGCCCGCTTGCGCGAACGTGATCGCGATGCCGGTACCCATCGTTCCCGCGCCGATAACACCCGCTCTCTTGATGTCGTGCGGCTTCGCATCGCCGAGCCCCGGGATCTTCGCGAGTTCGCGCTCGGCGAAGAAGACGTGGCGCAGCGCGAACGACGGTGCCGAGCGCGCGAGTTCTTCGAAGAGACGCGCTTCGCGCGCGATACCGAAGTCGAAGGGCAGTTCGAACGCGGCCTCGACCGCGTCGATGAGCTTGTGGGCCGCGAACCCGCCCGCGTCTTCCGCCGGCACCATCTTGTGCGCTTGCGAAACGATGAAGGGTGCGGCTTGCGCGGTGATGCCTTTGCCGAGTTCGACCTTGCGGCGCGAAATGCGGCGCTTTCCTCCACCGGTGTCACCTTTAGCCTGTCGAAGGGCGAGCGCGAGCGCGGCGTCGAGCAACGCGTCGGCCGAATCCACGACCTCGTCGAGAATGCCCTTCTCTTTGGCATCCGCGGCCTTGACGTTCTTGCCCTTGAGCATCATGTCGAGCGCATCTTGCGCGCCGATCAGACGCGGCAGACGCTGCGTGCCGCCCGCGCCCGGAAGAAGTCCGAGCTTGATCTCGGGAAGGCCGACCTTCGTGTCGGCCGTCGCCACGCGATAATCGCACGCGAGCGAGAGTTCGAGACCGCCGCCGAGCGCGTTCTTTTGAATCGCGGCGACGAAGATCTTGTTGCTGCGCTCGACGGTCGCGATCACGTCGCGGATGGTGCGCGTCTCGGGCGTCGGTTCGGTCGAGAAGTCGTTGACGTCGGCGCCGGCCGAGAAGATGCCGTTGGCGCCGACGAAGACGACGGCTTTGACGCTGTCGTCCTTGTCGGCGGCTTCGACGATCGGCACGAGTTCGCCCGAGAGGGCGAACGAGAGAGAGTTGACGGGCGGGTTATCGAGGGTGATAACCCGCACGCCGTCGCGATCTTCCGTGCGGATGAAGGACATGATTACGCCGTCACCGCCATCTTGCGATCGAGTTCGTAGGCCTCTTCGGGGAGCGTCATCACGTCGCCCGAGCCGTCGATGACCTGACGCTTGTACCACGCGCCCTGCGAGAGCACGTGCGACGCGTAGAACTTCGACGTCGTGATCTTGGCCGCGTAGAACGGATCCTTGTCACCGCCGGCGATCTTCGCCGCCGCGACCATCGCCGCGCGCGCCATCTGCCAGCCGCCCGCGACCACGCCCCAGAGCTTGAGATAGGGGACCGAGCACGCGAACGCCTTGCGCAGATCGCCCATCGCGTTCATGCCGAGCCACTGGGAGACTTCGGCGAGCGTCGCGATGCCCTTGAGCAGCGCCTCACCGATCGCCTTGACGTCGGCGTTCTCGCTCGCCGCTGCCGCCTTCGCGTCGGCCTCCATGCGCTTCATCACCGCGGTCGCGGTCGCGCCCATGTCGCGCACGAGCTTGCGGCCCACGAGGTCGAGCGCCTGAATGCCGGTCGTTCCTTCGTAGATCGTGGTGATGCGCACGTCGCGGTACTGCTGCGCGATGCCGGTCTCTTCGACATAGCCCATGCCGCCGAAGATCTGCAGTGCGTTCGAGCAGAGGTCGATCGCGTTCTCCGTGCACCAGCCCTTGACGACCGGGATCATGAGTTCCACGAACGCCTTATGCTCTTTGCGCGTCTTCTCGTCGGGCGACTTGTGCGCGAAATCGAGGGAGGCCGCGGTCACGTACGAGAGCGCGCGCATCGCTTCGATGTTCGCCTTCTGCCACATGAGCATACGGCGCACGTCGGGGTGCTCGATGATGCGCACGGACTCTTTGCTGCGCGACGCGACGTCGGTCATCTGCACGCGCTCCTTGGCGTACGCGAGCGACGACTGATACGCGCGATCCGCGACGGCGTAGCCCTGCACGCCGACCGAGAAACGCGCGGCGTTCATCATGATGAACATATATTCGAGGCCACGGTTCGCTTCGCCGACGAGATAGCCGACGGCGCCCTTGCCCTTCTCGCCGAACTTCATCGTACAGGTCGGGTTGCCGTTGATGCCGAGCTTGTGCTCGATGCCGGCGCAGACGACGTCGTTGGGCTCGCCGAGTTTGCCCGCGTCAT
>JAGWSR010000146.1 GCA_028869385.1 bacterium | reverse complement strand
GCATACGTTGCGCTCCCCGCGCTGCTCGTGCTCGCGACGACCGATGCCACCTCGCCGCTATACGGGTTGCAGGTGTCGCTCTCGGTGAACGCGCCGCTGTAGCCACTCTCCGTAACGGTGAGATTCTGCGCCGTACCCGACGAGAACGAGAGTGCCTGCGTCGAGACGGCGAGCGGCGGCGGCGGGGTCGCCGTTGCGGAAGGCGTCGATGAGGCGCCGGTTGTCGGCAGCGTCACGGGCGTTGCGAGCGTCGATCCTCCTCCGCCGCCGCAGCCTGCCAGCAGCGCGATCAGCGCGAATGCGAGACGTTTCACTTGAAGCTCACCTTTCCGATCTGTCCGAAGCCGCTATCGAGGATCCAGAACGTTCCGCTCGCGTCGACGATCGACGCGGCGGTCACGAACTGGGGAAGAATGGCCGTGCCGTAGATGTACGTCGCGCCGCTCGCCGGATTGATGACGCCGAAGTACTGCTGCGACGAATAGAACGTGCCTTGCATCGGCGTGACCGCGAACCACAGATCGCCGTTCGCGTCGGCGAACATCGCCGTCGCCTGCCCCGCGTTGCTGGAGACGGGATAGTACGTCACCTTTCCGCTCGCCGGATCGAGGTTGCCGACGGTCGCGGTTCCCGATGTCGCGCCGTAGGCGGAGAACCAGACCTTGCCGTCGGCGGCGATCGTCACTTCTTGCGGCGCTTGCTGCGGATACGGCGGACCGCCGAGCTGCGTCTCGGTCACCGCGCCGGTGCTCGTATTCAGCTGCCCGATCGCGTCGTTCGTCGTGTCGGCGAACCAGATCGAACCGTCGCTCGCGAGGGCCATCGAAATTCCCGTGGTGCGCGTCGAACCGAGCGCGGAGGAGACCGGACCTGCGAGATTCGCTGTCGGATACTCGGCGATGGTTCCGCTCGCGGTTGCAACCGACCCGAACGCGGTCGCGCTCGCGTTGAGGTTGCTCGAGGGGTCGCCCTGATCGTAGAACCACATCGATCCGCTCGGGCCCGCAATGATGTCGGTTACCCAGGCATTGGGCTGCAGACCGGTGCTGTACGTCGTCACCGCGTGCGTGGACGTATTGAACTCACCGATCTGCGGACCGTCCGCGAACCAGAGATTTCCGCTCGCGTCGAATGCCACGGCGTACGGCCCGCTATCAGACGGGTCGACGTTGTAATTCGTGTAGGTTCCGGACGCCGGATCGAACGCGACGAGGTTCCCGTTCTGCGAGTCGCCGGTCCACAGCGTTCCGTCGGAAGCGCGCACGATGTTCGTCGGGCTGCCGAGCGTGTGCGCCGCGCCGATCGCGGTGTACGATCCATGATCCGGCACGATCTGCACCGGCACGGCAAACGACGTCGTACCGTCGCTGACGTTGAGCGTCGTGAGGTCGAACTTCACCTTCGGCGCAAGGGTCGCGACCGCCGAACCGCTACCGAGCGCCCCCGCGTTCAGCGAGAGCGTGGCATCGGCCGTGTTCGCAAGCGATGCCGTGAACGCGCCGGTGAGACCCGCTTCCGTAAGCGAGACGGCTTGCGACGATGCGTCGTCGAGAACCGTCACGGGCAGCGGATTGACAACGAGCGGTGCGGCGGGCAGCGTTGCCGGTTGCATGCCGTTGTCGCGTGCGACGATCGACGCGTCGGTGAGCGTCTTCATCGAATTGTACGTCACGGTCACGACCGTTCCCGGAGCCTGCACGCTGCTGCTCGAGAGCGCGAGCGCACCGGCCGGATCGTTCTGAATCTGGAGATCGACGGGCGATTGATACGGTGCGCTGCCGACGATCGTTGCGCCCGAAGCATCTGCCGCGTTCACCACGACGGCGACCTTCTGCACGGTTCCGTCGTCGACCAGCGGAAGTCGGGACGGCGAAAAACTCACCGCCGCCGGTACGCCGCCGAGATCGAGCGAAACGACGGAACCGCTGCTTCCCCCGGAGGTGACGGCGAGTGAGGTGCTCGCGAGCGGGGTCCCGGCGCCGTTATTCGACGCATACGTGGCGATCGAGAAGATATCCTCACCCGTCGGTGCGCTCACCGTCATGCTGCACGTCGTGCCGCTTGGCGAACTCGTGCAGCCCGGCGCGCCCGCGCCTACCGGCACGATATCGGCTGACGCCGAACTCTGCTTGACGCCGTTGACACTCACGAGTGTGAACGCG
Organism: bacterium; assembly: GCA_028869385.1. Lineage (GTDB taxonomy): Bacteria > Vulcanimicrobiota > Vulcanimicrobiia > Vulcanimicrobiales > Vulcanimicrobiaceae > REEB354. The sequence goes on along the minus strand of JAGWSR010000146.1, from coordinate 8,830 downwards.
ATCGACGCGGTTTTCGAGGAGACGTAGGCCGGACGTTGCGTGCTCGACGTTCCCGAACTCGCGGGAATGACGATCGAGAAGGTCACGCTCTGAGCGTTCGGCGCCGCGCTCGACGACGGCGCGGGCGTCGGCACGAACGCGCCGCCTCCGCCGGCTCCGCCGCCGCCGCCGCAGGCGCTCAGCGCGGCAATCGCCGCAACTGCGATCCATCGCTTGTTCATTGGTGAGTCACCGCCTTGATGAGTGCGCGAGCGAACGGAACGCCGATGCCGGTGACCTGATCGTAATCCTGCGCGGCGTTGTAACCGGGATCGAGCGGCGCAGACGTCGGCTGTACCGGACGCTGCGAGTTGTCGCCGTAGACGACGTCGTAGAACGTTTGCGCGTACGTCGGTTCGATCGTCGAACCGTTCGCGTACAGCGAGTAGAGCAGCGGCGCCGCGTTGCCGAGCCGGTACGGTTTCGCGCCTTGCGCCGTTGCACACGACGCGCTCGCCTTGCAGGCTTGCAGCACGAGCGCCCACATCGCCGCCATCTCCGGCGCGGCGACACTCGTACCGCCGATGTCCCCGACAACCGGGCCGCCAAGCGGCGCCGCATATTCGAGCATCGCCATGCCGGTCGCGGGATCACCGAGCATCGAGACGTCTGGAAGATTGCGATCTGAACCGGTCATGCCCGGCAGGCCTTGCTGCCACGGTGTGAGCGAGAGCGGAAAGTACTGTGATATGCCGCCGCCGGAACCGCCCTGGCCTTGGCCGGTGGTAATGCCCCATCCGATGATCTGGTTCGTGAGGTTGCCGAAACGGTCGAGCGGAACCGTGACACCGCCCACGCTGGTGACGCTCGGATCGGTCGCGGGATAGCTGACGCACGGCTGATCGATGTCGGCCGCAAAGGCCGGGCGCTGACAGCCCTCGGCGCCGGAGTCACCCGAGGAGGCGAAGACCGCGATGCCCTCGGCGGCGAGTGCCGCGAACTCTTGGGGCCCGAGGCCCGACGTCGGATTGCTTGCGTCGAATTCATAGCCCGCGTTCGCCTGTTCGGGACCGCCGTAGCTGAGGCTCAGCACGTCGACGCTGTTGTCGGCGATCACTTGCTGGATCTCGTCATCGGCCAGCGTGATGCCGAGCAGCGGCTGCAGATTCGTGCCGCACGGGCCGGGCGTGACGACACCCGTTCGGGTGTCCAAGCAATACGCGGGATCGTAACCGAGATAGAACTCGACGGTGGATCCCGGCGCCAGCGACGCCGCGGATTCGGTGTCGATCTGCGCTTCGCCGTCTTCGGGATTGCAGTCGGGAAGATAGCCGTTGCACGCAGTCGTCACGGGGGGAGGCGTCTGAAACCCGGCGTCGGGCGGATTCTCGATGCCCGGCGCGGACACGCCCGCGTCGGTCACGTCTCTTTGCACGACGGTCGCGACGCTCGTGTCGAACATCGCGCCGTACGCGGGCACGTCGTTCGCGCTGATCGGACCGGTGCCGACGATGCCGATCGTGATGCCGCTGCCGTTGTATCCGGCTTTATAGGCGCCCGTGAAATCGAATGCGTTGCGGATCTGCTGCGGAAGGTACCCGGCCATCGTGACTCCGTTGCCGCCGATCGGCACCAAGTCGCGGAACGTGCGCTGCGCCGTGACCAGATGCGTCACGCCGGTTACCGGAATTGGCTCCGCGAAGTGCGGCGTTCCCATCGGCGCGACGAATTGCTTACCGCCCGCGGTGTAGATGCCGAAGCTCGTGCCGAACGCCTTCGCGAGATCGCTCTGCGCGCCGGACACAAAGATCGAGAGATGCTGCGGCCACGTGCCGACGTGCAGGTGATAGGACTCGAAATACTTCGCCGCGCTCTGCAGCGACGCGTCGCTCGCGCCGTACAACGTGCCGATCTGCCGCGGCGTCAAGAAGCGCCGGTAGAGCGGCGACTTCGGGTTGCTGACCTGGGCCGCGTATGCGACGAGTCCGGGCGCGTTTTGCTCCGCGAGTGCAACGTCGAGTCCCATCGTCACGTCGTTTTGCAACGGACCGACGTACTGCGCGCCTCGCACGGCCTCGACGCCGTACGTGAAGCTGGTTTGCTGTGGAGAAGACGGCGGCAGCGTCGTGGATTGACTCGGCAGGGCCGGCGTGACCTTCGAGCCGCCGCCGCCGCAGGATGCAAGGGCAAAAGCCGCCAGGATGACGAGCGTGCGTACCTTCACTTTTGAACTCCCCGTTGGTGGAGCGCGAGCATGCGGGCGATGACCTGAACCTGCCGGCGGCGCGCATTTTCTACCGCACGATCGAAGTGCGCGCGGAGTGCCGGCGCGAGGCTCGGCATGCCGCCCGCGCGTGCCGTCGCGGCCTGTTTCGCACGCGAGGCGACGGTGGTGGAATTCTGCATCGCGAGCGTTTCGTCGATCGTCGTGATCTGAAGCGGCGTCAGCGCGGAGAACACGAATGCCTGGTCACCGTTGAAATCGTAGTAGATCTGCTGCACGTCGTGCAGCGTCGTGCAGACCGGACTCTCTCCCGCGACCACGTAAGTCGTCTGCACCTCTTGCTCGGTGTAGCCAACGATGGTGTCGACTCGGTTCGTCGTTTGCTGAATCGCGTTCGCGGTCTGCGGAAGCTGCGACCCGAGATTGCACGACGCCGGCACGGCGACGCTGCCGAGATCCTTGTCGGTCTCGCCGTAGAACGACGGCGAGAAGCCGTACCAACTCGCGAACGAGAACGATTGCGACGGCGCTTCCGCGGGCGTCGGATCGAGGTTCGTGAATTCCGCGATCGTGATCTGCGGCGCGCCCGTCGGCTGCGGCACCGGCTGACTGTATTCGATCGTGAGGGGCGAACCGACGGCGACCCACGCATAGCTGCCGCTGCCGTCGGCGTTCTCTTGGATATCTCCGACGCCCGTGTAGCCGATGGCTTGATAGCCCGGTGGATACGTCGTGCTTTCGCTGTAGGTTCCGGCGTTCGCCACGACGCGCTGCACGGTGACGGGCGAACCCGATGCATCGCCCGCGATCGCTTCCTCGATCGTCGCGCCCGCGCCGTTCGACCACGATGCGCCGCCGCTCTCGGGAAGCTCGTCTTCGATGCGCGCCGGTGCGTACGACGTGGTCATCGTGTCGCCGGCTTCATCTGCATATACGCTGCCGTAGTCGAGCAGATTCTGCGCGCTACCCGATTGCGCGACCGTTTCGTACGTGTCGGTCGTGCTGGTCGTCGTCTTCAATCCGCTCGACTGAGCGTCGGTCTCGACGTCGTGGTAATCGGTCAAACCCGACCCGCCGTTGAACGCTTGATCGTCTTTGACGCTGATCTGCTGCGTTACGTCGATCGTCGTCACCGAGGTCGGCTCCGGCGACGGCGTCCCGGGCGCTGCGACCTCGGGAAAGCTCTGAAACGTTTGTGTCAGCGTTCCGGCATACGTATATGCGGCGCTGCCCGTTTGCGAAGAGGGCGAGGGTGTCGGCGTCGCGGCCGATACGCTCGTTGCGGGATTTCCGCTTCCTGCAAGCGGCGGCGTCGTCGAGCCGGCGCCTCCGCCGCATCCGGCGAGCACGACCAGGAAGCATAGAGAAACGAGGGCAATACCTTTCGCCCCAGCGCGCATATGTTGAGCCTCCAGCAGATTTGCGCGTTCGGCCACCCGTCCCAAGCGCGTTCAGATAGTGATAGCAGGCGATCGTAAACCAAACGTAAATGGCGCGATGGCGCTCATTCGGCGACCATCGGTGACCTTGCGCCTGCTCGGCCGATATGAGATCGCGCTCGAAGGCGAAGCGATCGCTCCGCCCGCCACGGCGAAGGCTCGCTCGCTTCTTGCCTACCTCGCGCTGCGCAGCGGCGAACCGATCCGCCGCGAGACGCTGATGAGCGAGTTCTGGCCCGATGCCGACACCACGAGCGCGCGCAATAATTTGAAGACGACGCTCTCGTCGATTCGCCGTATCTTCAAGGACCGTGGCGCCTCGCCCGACGATGTGCTCGAGGTTACGCGCGAAACCGTGCGCTGGCTGGCAATGACGCTCGTTGATTCGCGCGAATTTGCCGCATGCTCGCTCGCCACCGAACAGGGGCGGAGCGACGCGCTCGGCCTGTATGCGGGCGAACTGCTGCCGGGGGACTCGAACGAATGGGCACACGAGCAGCGCCAATCGCTCGCGTTGCACTTCGAGAACATGCTGCGCGCGGAGCTCGCCGCGGCGCCGACACCGGCAACGGCGGAACGGCTTCTCGCGCTCGATCCATACTGCGAGGAGGCCTATCTCGCGCTCGCGGAATGCGCGCTCGCCGAAGGCAACCGCCGCAAGGCGCAGGCAGTGTATCATCGGTATGCGGCCGCGCTTGCCGAAGTCGGCGGCGAACCGCCGCGCGATCTCGCCGAGCGCGTCGGCCTGCGCGCAGCCGCGGCAGCAGCGGCCGAAGCCCTGGGCTTCTTCGGCCGCTCGCACGAGTTCGCGCAACTCGAAAGCCTGGTCGAGTGCGGCGCCCGTGCGATCGTTGTCACCGGCTGCGCGGGAATCGGCAAGAGTGCGTTCATCGCACAGGCGCGCAGACGCTTTCCCGGCGTCGCGATTCACGAGTCCGTCGTTGATGGCGCGCCTTTGGACGTTGAGAGCATCGAACTCGGGCCGCTCGCGAACGATGAGATCGCCCTTGCGTTGCGCCGTTCTCATCCGCACGCGAGCGCCGAAGCGATCGACGCGCTCCAGCGCCGTTCCGGCGGTCATCCCGAAGTGTTGCTAGCCCTGGTCGCGCAACTCGAACGTTTGAACGCGAGCGAAACCGCGCTGATCGCGCGCATGCGACTTCCGCGCGCGATCGAACGCCGTTTCGAGGCGCTTCTGGCCGAAGCCGGCGCCGACTGCGCCCAGGCGGCCGTGTTGCTCGCGCTCGAACCGCGGCTCGATGACGACGATCTCGCCGCGCTGCTGGATTGGACTACGACGCGCGTGATCGACGTACGGGAGCGACTCGCGGATTTCGGTGCGGCGATGCCGCACGTGCTCGAAGCCGCGCTGCGCACGCTCTCCACCAGTCGCCGCTCGCATACGATCGAGCGCATCGCGCAGAGGCTCAAACTGCATGAGAATCCCGCCGCGCGGAGCGATGCCGCGCGCCTCCTCGTCGAGCTCGGGCGGCACATGGACGCGGCGAACGCCTACCTCGAAGCGGCGCGCGCCTACCACGCCGCGGTCGCCTGGGAGAACGGCATTCGCGCGGTTGATTCGGGTTTGCTCGCGCTCGAATCGCTAAGCGCGTCGGAAGCCGTGAACGATGTGGCTCGCGAGCTCTATCTGCTCAAGGGCCGTTGCCTCTATCAGCAAGGATGGTTCCTCGCCTCGACCCACGCGCTCGAGAGCGTGCTTGAGATCTCCGACGCGAACGCGCATCGCGCGATCCGCGCAAAGGTGCTCGTGTTGATCGGCAACGCGCTGGCGCGCATGGATGCGATTCAACCGGCGTTCGAGATCGCACGCCAAGCCGTTGAGGAAGCACCACCGGGAAGTAGTGAGGATTTTACCGCCCATCATCTGCTAGCGCGCGTATTGCGCGATCGGGTCGAATACGACGAATCGATCGAGGTGGCAAGCCGCACGTTCGAACGCTCGATGCGCGCGCGCGAGTGGTCGTCCGCGGTGAACAGCGCGCATCTCGTGATTGACGTATCGCGGCGTTTGCTGCGCATCGACACCGCGTTCGCATGGTCGTCGCATCTGATCGACGCCGGACTCTTGGCCGGCCCCGTGCTCGAAGCCGAGGCACGTCACATGGTCGGCGCGCTGCGCGCGCTGATGAACGATTTCGACGGTGCGCTCGAAGCCTTTCGACACGCGCTCGCGCTCGTGGAAATGTACCGCCGCCGTCGTTCGACCTCGGCGACGCCTGTGGGTCAGCTCGAGTGGATGCTGCATTATTCGATCGCGCACACGCACGTGCGCGCCGGGAACGTGGAGCAGGCCACGGCGGAGTCGGAATGGCTGCTGCGTTCACCGTGGGTGCGCAATCGCGCGAACTGCTGGCAAGCGGTCTCCCTCGCCGTCAACGCGCGGCTGGCATCCGGCACCGAGCGTGATATCGCGGCCGCGCGTGCCGTGCTCGAACGCATGCCCGCCGAAGAGACCGATGATCCGCGTGCCGTGCTTGACACCGCGGCGCGAGCCCGGCTTGCCGCCGCGTGCGGCGATCCCGATGCGCCGCGCATGCTCCACGTCGCCTTCGAGGGCTTACGCGAGCTCGCACGCGTGCACGCCGACCAGGTCTATCCATACTACGATCTGCTCGCCGCGAGCGCTCGGGGCATCGATGATCTGCTCAGCGCCCGCGCCTCGGAAAGCGCTCGCGGCTTCGAACGCCGCCTCAGCGAAGCCGCGGGCCCACTCTGGCACGGCAGCGCTCCGCAACCGCTACGTCGCTGATGTGCGCTTGGGTCAGCGAGGAATGACGTCCTGATAGCCCACGCCGAACACGCCGGACCTGATTTGGCGGGTGTAGCACAGGCCACTCCCGCGCGTCGCTTTGACGCCGAACTTCGCGTGCAACGTCACAATAACGTCGCAGAGGTGTACGACGTTGTGCACCTTCGTTGAGAACACCACCGTTGTCGACAATGGACGCTCGCTCTTGCAGACGACCTCGGATTGATGGACAGCCGTGCAGCCTGCCGGCATACCTGATGCAATGGTGGATCCCTCGCCGACAATCGTAATCTGCTGCATTGCCGCGGACGCGCCGGCGAATGAGCAGATCGTCAGAGCGACGATCAAGGCGAGGATTTTCTTCACGAATCTGTCCCTCACGTTTTGCGTGTTAGCAGTCGGACCCAGCGTGATTGCATTGTCTTCTGCAGCGACGTGGTCCTATGATTGGGGCGCATCATCATAGGCCGCAGTAAGGTTGGGCTTCTAATTTGGTAGCACGAACGGGCATCGAACTTTTTGCGCGGCTCACAACTTTTCACGTTCCTTTCTGAATTCGGCCCGCCAACGCTCCCATTTGGCTGACAGGACCGCCTCATCGAGGGCGGCCTACATAGGTATGGGCCTGACCCTCGGCTCCAGTGGAATCGCCTATGGCGGGTTCGACCGCTTGACATTATTTCGATAATTAGCTAAATTTCAAATGTGAGCAATGTTTTTCGGGCTCTAGCGGACCCGACGAGGCGTAAGGTCCTCACCTTACTTCGTTCGGGGCCCCTGAGCGCAGGCGAACTGGCGAGCCACTTCGACGTCTCAAAAGCGACGATGTCGGCACACTTCGCAGTCCTGCGGGAAGCCGATCTCGTCACATCCTCAAAAGCTGGCACGACCGTGTCGTACTATCTAAACCTTTCGGTTTTGGAAGAGGCGCTGCTCGAATTCGCACAGCTCTTTGGCATTCAAGCGACACCGACGCAATCAGAGGTACCTCATGAAAACGATGTTTGACCATGCGCTGACCGGAGCCGCGGTCGTTCTTACGGTTTGCGTGGTGGCAATCAGCGGATATCTTCTTCTCGCAGATGTCGGCCAGAAGTGGACCTACGCCGTCGCGATCGTCATAATGGCGGCCGGCTGGCTCGCTCGCCGCTTCACTTCCGAACGGAACGTAACCGCCTCCATAACGATGGCCGGCGTGCTTCTCAGCGTCGCGCTTGGTGCTAAAGCAGTGGATCACGCGGGTTGGCTCGTCATCAACGACCTCGCCTTGCGCATCAACGGCATGGTGACGGGCGCCGTTCTGGTGCTGCTTTCCAATGCCATTCCGAAGAGGATGAGCTCTGCAACTGGGCTCGCGATGCTACGAACCGTCGGCACGGCGTTCGTCATCGGCGGGTTCGGTTACGCCCTTGCGTGGCTCGTGCTGCCGGTTCATTTCGCCGATGCCGTCGCGCCGATCGTCGTGTTGCTCAGCCTGATCGTTGCGCTGACGGCGTTTATCATCTGGTATCGAGGCGGCGCTCGATCCGTTTCGTAGCCCCCTAAGAGATCCTACTCTCGTCTTCACCTTGTAGCCCGGACGACTGGGCTCTGATTTCCTATGCCCTTTCGCCTTTGAAAGTGTGACTTACCAATGTTGAAACTCCGTTTGCTCCCATGTGCGGTCTTCGTACTACTCGTCGCTGCGATGACCGGCGCATCGTTGGCCGCTGCTCAGGCGCGCGTAATCGCTGGCACATGGCAAGGCAGCCTGCAAACTCCGCGCGGTGCGTTTAGGCTTCAACTTTCGATCGAGCAATACGCTGATGGAACGCTTTCCGCTACCCTTGAAAGTATCGACCAAGCTCCGGGCAAGCGGATTCCCGTGACCAATCTTGAGTTCCGAAATGACCATCTCACGTTTGCGATCGATTCGGTTTCCGCAACATTCGACGGCGATTTCGATCCGGAACACAGTGCGATCCGCGGAACGTGGGTCCAAGGGACGGTGCAGCTACCACTTGCGTGGACTCGCGGATCCACGCATGCAAGCGCGGTGGTAGGTGGCGTGCTGCGCGTCGCTGAGAATCGCTCGAAGCCGCATGGACGCATCATCGACATCCATTACGTCGTGGTACCTGCCATAACAAAGACCGGCAAGGAACCGATTTTCTTGATTGCGGGCGGCCCGGGCCAATCGGCTACCACGATCGAACCCGGGAGCATTCCTGCGCTGGTTCCGAATCGGGATCGCGACGTCGTCATGGTTGATCAGCGCGGAACCGGCACGTCGCATCCGCTGGAGTGCAATCTCTTTCCAACTGAGGCCGACGCGTTTCGCGCGATCTATCCTCTCGACATCATTGCAGCGTGTCGCGCGAAGCTTGCACTAACGAGCGATCTCAACGCGTACGGTACCGATGCCGCGGCGGACGATCT
>JAGWSR010000145.1 GCA_028869385.1 bacterium | reverse complement strand
GCCACCGATCGCCAGCGGGTAGGTCATCAGCTTGGAGACCAGGTCCGCACTGCCGGCGAAGAAGATCGAGGCGAGCACCATGGTGGCGACCATGGTCACCGCGTAGGTCTCGAACAGGTCGGCCGCCATGCCGGCGCAGTCGCCGACGTTGTCGCCGACGTTGTCGGCGATGACGGCGGGGTTGCGCGGATCGTCTTCCGGAATGCCCGCTTCGACTTTGCCGACGAGGTCGGCGCCGACGTCGGCGGCCTTGGTGTAGATGCCGCCGCCGAGACGGGCGAAGACGGAGATCAGCGAGCAGCCGAAGGCGAGGCCGACCATCGCGCCGAGCGATTTCGAGGCGTCGCCGTTATTGACGCCGAGCAGGATCGCATAGTAGCCCGAGACCGCGAGCAGGCCGAGGCCGACGACGAGCATGCCGGTGACCGTGCCGCCGCGGAAGGCGACGTTGAGCGCGGGGCCCAAGCCGCCGCGCGCCGCCTCGGCGGTGCGCACGTTCGCGCGTACCGAGACGATCATGCCGATGAATCCGGCGGCGCCCGAGAGGATCGCGCCGATCAAAAATCCGACCGCGGCTTGCCAGCCCAGCGGCGGTGCGATGAAGATGAGGATTGCGAGGATGACCGCCACGATGCCGATCGTCGTGTACTGGCGGCTCAGGAAGGCCATCGCGCCCTCTTGGATCGCCGCCGCGATCTCCTTCATGCGGTCGTTGCCTTCGGGTTGCCGGAGCACCCAGGCGATGAGGATGCCGCCGTAGGCGACGGCGAGAATGCCGCCGATCAGCCCGGCCCAAATCGCAGGAGAAAGTGCCGTCACGTGAGTTCCTTACCGTTGGAGTAGCAGCAATGCAGCGCCCGGAACGCGGGCGCCGCTTAACGGACGGCGGTACCTCTTGCTTTGCTACTTTTCCTTTAGAAGCGTTAGTGGTCGGCTTCCAGGAAGCGCTGGTGGGACTCGGTGATGACGCGGCGGGCGTAGGCCGCGTCGCGCCACGCTCCCACCTCGGTCTGTTTGCCTTCGAGCGCCTTGTAGGTCTCGAAGAAGTGCGAGACCTTGCGCAGCAGGTGCGGGAAGATCTGCGTGAAGTTGTGGATCTCGTCGAAGGCGGGTTCGCCGACGGGCACCGCGAGGATCTTCTCGTCGGACTTGCCGCCGTCGATCATCTCGAGCAGGCCGATCGGGCGCGCCTTCACGAGGCAGCCCGGAAAGGTCGGCTCGATGACGAGCACGAGCACGTCGAGCGGGTCGTCGTCGAGCGCGAGCGTCTGCGGCGCGAAGCCGTAATCCCCGGGATAGTGGATCGCGGAGTGGAGCGCACGATCCAGACGGAAGATGTCGAGCGCCTTGTCGTACTCGTACTTGTTGCGCGATTTCTCGGGGATCTCCACGACGACGTTGATCTCGTCGGGCTGGCTCTCGCCGAGCGGCAGATTGAGGTAGTTCCGGGGTTGCGACGTGTTCATGTCGGGAGTGTGCTTCGTTTGCCAAGCGAGGCGAACCTTGACGGATTTTGTCGCATGCGGCGCCAAACTGCGGCAACGCCATGAAGCTCGAAGAGACCGAACTCCTTATCGTCGGATGCGGCCCGTCCGGCGCGACCGCCGCCCGCGAGGCCGCTCGCGCCGGAATCGCCACGGTGGTCTTGGATAAGGACGCCGTCGTCGGGCAGAAGCGCGTCTGCGCGGCCGGGCTGCGCCCCGGCTTCTGCGAGGAGTTCGACCTGCCGCGCGCGGTCGTGCATTGCGACACGCCGCGCCTCGCGCTCTTCGACCCCGCGGGACATGAGTACGAGGTCATGTTCGGACCCGGCCATACCTCCACGCGCGAGGAGTTCGACGGAACGATGGCGCGTCTCGCGGTCGAAGCTGGCGCGGAACTGCGCACGCAAGCGCTGATGCGCGAGGTGCGCCGCGACGGCGACGCGACGCTCGTCGAGTACGCCGATCTGCGCAGCGGCGAGCGACGCTCGATCCGCGCGCGCAGCGTCTTTCTCGCGCAGGGTGCGACGGCGAAGCTCGAACGCGGCGGCTTTGCCGACGCGCGCTGGAACGACGGCCTCATGACGACGCTGCAGTATCGCGTGTACCTCGACCGCCCAGCCGCGGCCGTCGCGTACCGAACGCTGGAGCTGCACTACTATCCGGCGGCCGACGGCCGGACGATCGTCGCCTGGATGTTTCCCAAGCGCGACCACCTCGCGATCGGACTCGGGCTCACCGGCAAGCTCGACGGTCGCGCGCTGCGCGCCGAGCTCGACCGCTTCACCGAGCGCGTTCGCGGGCGTCTCTATCCCGATGCCGCGGTCGTGCGAGTGAAAGAAGAAGGGCATCTCCTCTACGGTGGCTGGCCGCGCGCCCGCTTCGCCGACGAGGCCGTGATGCTCGGCGGAACCGCGGCGGGCCTGGTCGATGCGACCAACGGTGAAGGCATCTACGAAGCGGCGATGAGCGGGCGTTTCGCCGCCGAGGCGTTGATCGGCCACCGCGAGAACCCGCGCGCGGCCGCCGTGCGTTACGCCGAGCGTCTCGCCGCGCGCTTCAAGCGGCGCCTCGAGCACCGCGTGCGGCTGATGCGCTACCTGGAGGCCAAACCTGCGCGGTACGCGCTGCTCTTCGACCAGCTCTCCCGCAGCCGCGCGTTCTCCGACGCGCTCCAACGCGAAGATCACGAGCGCACGCTGCGCGATCGACTGGTCCTCTATGCGAACGCGGCGCGATTCGGCATGCGGGCAAGTTTCGCGTAATCCCGCGGCGAAGGCGCGGAGTCTAACGTGTCGACGATCGGTATTTCGGAGAACGAGTTCCAATCGCTGCGCGACCTCATTCGCGAGCGTTTCGGGATTTTCTACGACGACACCAAGCAGTTTCTCTTGCAGAGCCGCTTGCAGACGCGCTTGCTCAAATGTCGCGTCGCCGATTTCAGCGCCTATTATCGCTTCCTCACGACCTCGCCCGATCGCGAGACCGAATGGGCCGAACTCGCGTCGGTCCTTTCGAATAACGAGACGTATTTCTTTCGCGAGCGCGCCCAGTTGCGGCTGCTCTCCGAGAGCGTGCTGGCGGAATTCCAGAAGCGCTCGCCGCGCGTGCGGATCTGGTCCGCCGCCTGCTCGAGCGGCGAAGAGCCCTACTCGCTCGCGATGACGCTGCTCGAAACCGGACGCATCGCCGAGCCGATGCTCGCGATTTCGGCGACGGACATCTCGCCGCGCGTCCTCG
>JAGWSR010000144.1 GCA_028869385.1 bacterium | reverse complement strand
GCGCTCGTCGGCGCCTATCCGCGCTGCGAGGTGATCGCGATCAAGAGCGGGCACGCGCTGCATACGCGCGTCGCGCGTGAATTGAGGAAACGTGGCTGAACTCGACATCCGGCAGATCATGGAGATCCTGCCGCACCGCTACCCGCTGCTCTTGGTGGATCGCATCGTTGAACTCGAACCGGGCGTTCGCGCGCTCGGCTACAAAAACATCACGTTCAACGAGCCCGTCTTCACCGGACACTTTCCGGGCAATCCGCTCTTTCCGGGCGTCTATATGATCGAGGCGATGGCGCAGCTCGGCGGCGCGGTCGTGCTCGAACCGGGCGAGTTTTCGCGCAAGACGCCCTACCTCGCGGGCATCGACAAAGCAAAGTTTCGTCGGCCGGTGGTTCCCGGCGATCGTCTCATGATGGAAGTGCGGCTCGTCAAGCACAAGCGCAACATCGGTTGGGTCGAAGCCGAGGCGAAGGTGGAGGGGCAACTCGCCTGCTCCGCCGAGTTGATGTTCTCGATCGCCTCCGACCCGCGCAGCTTCACCCTCGACGCCACGGTGCTGCACGTCTAACATGATTCACTCAACCGCCATCGTTCATCCCAACGCAAAGATCGCGCGCGGCGTCGAGATCGGGCCGTTCTGCGTCGTCGGCGAGAACGTCTCCATCGGCACCGGCACGGTGCTGCAAGCGCACGTCGTGGTCAACGGCTGGACCGAGATCGGCGAAGACTGCCAGATCTTTCCCTTCGCGACGATCGGAGCCGCCTCGCAGGACCGTAAGTATCACGGCGAGCGCGCGTTCACGCGCGTCGGTAACCGGACGACGCTGCGCGAATACTGCTCGATCCAGCGCGCCACGGGCGAGGACGAAGTCACCGCCGTCGGCGACGACTGTCTACTGCTCGCCTACACCCACATCGCGCACAACTGCATCCTGGGCAACAACGTCACGATGAGCAACCTCGCGCAGCTCGCCGGTCACGTGATCGTCGAAGACTTCGTGACGATCGGGGGCCAGGCGGGCGTGCACCAATTCGTGCGCATCGGCCGCTACGCCATGATCGGCGGCGCGAGCAAGATCACCAAAGACGTTCCGCCGTTCTTTCTCTTCGAAGGCAATCCGGCCGAACCGTACGGGCTCAACTCCGTCGGCCTGCGCCGCGCCGGGTTCTCGGTGGACGAACGCAACGAGATCAAGAAGTTCTACAAGATTCTCTACAACCCCAAGATGAACGTCTCGCAAGCCGTCGAGGCGATGAAAGCCGAAGCGATGAGCGACCCCGGCCGCGAGATCATCGCCTTCCTCGAGGCCCCATCGCAACGCGGCGTGTTGAAGTAATGCTTCGACAAGCTCAGCATGACACACCGGGAACCGCGCACCGCACGCCACACGGCGCCGCCCGCATCACCCCGCACCGCACACGCACCACTACGGCACAACGCGCACGCATCACGACGGCGCACCGCGGTGGCCATGCTATGGCACAACGCTGCGAGCGCGCTGCGGCACACCGCGGTGGCCATGCTACGGCACAACGCGGCGAGCGCGCTACGGCGCACCGCGGTGGCCATGCTACGGCACAACGCGGCGAGCGCGCTGCGGCACACCCCGGTGGCCGTGCTACGGCACAACGCGGCGAGCGCGCTGCGGCGCACCACGGTGGCCGTGGTGTGGTGCGGTGTGGTGGGCTTGTGTGATGCGGTGGGCGGCCATGTGTCACCCTGAGCGTGTCGAAGGGTACTGGGATGCGCTACTTTCTCTCAACGGGTGAGGCGTCGGGTGAGCTGAGCGCGGTGCTCTTGGCCCGCGCGATTCGCGCGTACGACCCGCAGGCGCAGTTCGAAGGCATCGGTGCCGAGCGCATGCGCGGCGAGGGCTTCGCGCTTTGGCGCGATCACACCGGATGGGCGAGCATGGGCCCGCTCGCCGCGATTCCGCGGATTCCGAAGTTACTGACAACGATGTGGCAGACTGCGGCGCACATCGCGCAGAGCAAACCCGATCTCGTGGTGCTCATCGACTTCGGCGCATTCAATCTGCGCTTGGCCAAAACGCTACGTGGGCGGCTGCGCTACAGCGGTCCGATCATGGATCTGTTCCCGCCCGCCACATGGCTCGACAAGGAGAAGGTCGCGCGCGATATCGCCGGGATGACGGTTCCCGTCACGGCGTTCGCACATCAGTACGAGTTCTACAAGTCGCTCGAGCTGCCCATCATGTTCTTCGGTCATCCGCTCACCGCGCAGTACGCGCCGCGCCCGCCGCGCCCGGCACCGCCGAGCGACGGCGGCACGATCGCGCTTCTGCCCGGCAGCCGCGGCGGCGAACTGAAATATCACGTGCCCGCGCTCGTCGGGGCGTATCGGCATTTGAAAGCGCAGCGTCCGAATCTGCGCGCGATCTTCGGCGCCGCGAACGCCGATGGCGAGCGCGCGCTCGCGCGCGCGATTCGCGCTGCGAAGCTCCGCGATGCGACCGTGGTGCGCGGCGTGGCCGCCGCCGTGCAGGATGCCGATGCCGCGTTCGTGGCGTCGGGCACCGCCGTGCTCGAAACGACGCTCCTCGGCGTGCCGGCGGTGGCGCTCTACATCATCACGCGGATGCTCGTGAAGCACGCGCGGCGCGTCTACTCCGGGCGCTTCATCACGCTGCCGAACTTGGTGCTCGGTCGCGAACTCGTTCCGGAGTTTTTGCAAGACGACGCTACGCCGAAGAACTTGGCCGAAGCGATGGAGCGCGTACTGCGCGATCCGGCGTCGCAAACCGCCTCGTTCGGCGAGATGCGCGCGCGTCTCGGGCCCGAGAACGCGCTCGAGAATTGCGGCAAGTTCGCCGTCGCGCTCGCGCAGGCGGGCGCGCGCTGATGCGCTTCTACCACACCTCCGATCTGCACGATCATCGCGGGTTCGGCCCGCGTCTGCACGCGCTGCGCGCGGAGCGCCCGGGCCTGCTCTTCGACTGCGGCGACTCGCTGCGCGGAAGCCAGACGGTCTATCACAAGCACGAACCGATTATCGCCGAGATGGATGCCGCGGGCTACGCGGCGCAAGCGATCGGCAATCGCGAGTACCATTACCTCTTTCCGTTGCTGCGCGCGCGCGCGGCGAAGATGCAACATCCGCTCGTCTGCACGAACCTGCTCGATACCAAAGGGCGCGAACTCCCCTTCGTGCGCTCGCTCGTTCTCGATGTCGAAGGAACGCGCGTGCATCTGCTCGGGCTGCTCATCATGCAGTACCCCGTCGGCAGCCCCTACGAGCGCATCTTCGGGTGGCGCTTTCTGGATCCGTGGGATGCGATCGAGCCTTACGCCGCGCAGATTCCCGAAGGCGAGATGCTGGTCGTGCTCTCGCACGTCGGACTCTCGCTCGATCGCAAGCTCGCCGCGCGCGTGCCGCGCATCGATCTGATCCTCGGTGGACACAGCCACGATACGCTCTTTGCTCCGGAGATCGTGGAGGGCGTGCCGATCGTGCACGCCGGGCCGTACGGTCACTACGTGTCGCGTACCGAGTTGAGCTACGACGAGGCGCGCAAGCGCTTTGCAATCCAAGACTTCGCGCTCGTGCCGCTGCTCGGAGCGCCGTAGCGTGGCGCGCGTACTCTTCGTCAGCAACGGACACGGCGAAGCCGCGATCGCCGATCGCATCGCGCAAGAACTGCACGCGTTGCATCCCGGCGTCGAGGTGGACCACCTCGCGCTCGTCGGCGAACATTCGACGCAAGCGATGCGCGAGGTCGGACCGCGGCAGACGATGCCGAGCGGCGGCCTGATCGCGATGGGCCAAGTGAAGAACATCACGCGCGATCTGCGCGCGGGACTCGTCGGCCTCACGCTCGCGCAGCGCGCCTTTCTCGCGCGCTCGCGCGGAGACTACGACCTGGCCGTCGCCGTGGGCGATGTCTTCGCGCTCTTGATGGCGCTCGCCGCGCGCGTCCAGACGAGCTTCGTCGGCACGGCCAAGAGCGTGCGCGTCGCACCGTACGGCGCGATGGAGCGACGCGTGCTCCGCCGCGCGCGCGACGTCTTCGTGCGCGACGACGCCACCGCGCAACGCCTGCGCGCGCAAGGCGTGGACGCGAGCGCGCCCGGCAACGTGATCGTCGATCTCTTCGCCGCACCCGACGATCCGCACGCCGATCTCGCGGCGCGCGACTTCGTTCCCGCGATCGCGGTGTTGCCGGGTAGTCGCGCGAGCGCCTACGGCGACGCCCGCTTTCTGCTCGACGTGGTGCGTCGCGCGGCGCGCGAGCGGCCGAGTCTCGGCGCACTGCTCTCGGTCGC
>JAGWSR010000143.1 GCA_028869385.1 bacterium | reverse complement strand
GGCCGCGCCGATCGCGCGTGCGAGCGCCCCACCGGCGCCCAAGCCCGGCGTGCCGAGTCCGAGCCCCACGCGCGGCCCCGCGCCCGCGAAGGCGCGCGGCACCGCGCCGAGGCCCGGTCCCACGGGCCATGCGTCGCCCGGTCCCCGTGCGGGAAATGCCGTCGGCGCGAAGCCCGGTACCGCGCGACCGGTCAACCTGCGCCCGAGCCCCTCGCCCGCGCCGGGCGGCGGCTCGCCGATCGACATCAACGCCAAGCTCCGCGCGCTCTTACCGCACAACGCGGTGAACCCCACGCAGAAGTCGTACCACCCGGCGCTCTCGCTCGGCTCGCTCAATCCCACGCCGCCGCCCGCCGTCCTCGCGGCGACGAAGTACGTGTTCGAGGAACGCGGTGCGGGCAGCGACGCGCGCACCAAGATGTGGGTGACGAGCGTGCACCGCGAGGGACCGGTCACCATCTGCGAAGGCTGGATGCTCCGCTTCCCGCTCTCCACCCAACCGGCGAGCGTGCAGGGCACGTTCACGCATCCGCTGGCGGGCGGCATCCAGATCGGCGCGACGATCGGCGGATCGGCCGGCCGTGGCCTCGGTGCCCCGATCATCGAAGAGCACGCTCGCACGGTCTGCTCGCCACGCCGGCTCGTCCCGTTCTCGCCGCCGCAACCCTGAGAATTGGACCGTTGAACTGCGATCTTTGTCGCTCGTACAATAGGGGTGTACCCATTCGCATGGTACGGATGAAGGAGGGCGGTTGACACCGCAAGATCCACCGGGCCACCAGGCCCGCGACGCGAGCGCATAGACGGGGTCGCACGCGAGCGTACCCAGCGGCAGCCGGACGTGAACCGGCAGCGCGGCGCGTCGCACGAACGTACGAAACAGACGCACGAGATGAGGGGCCGTAACCCACGCGGGGTTGCGGCCCGTCGTCGTTTTCGTGTATTCTCAGAGGCGGTAGATCGAGTCGAGCGTGGGCACGTCCCGCGCTTCGTTGTTGTAAGGGGCCTGGAATGTCTTCGGGGGAGAGCTTGACGCACGTCTTCGAGCGGACGCTCGATGCGGTCGTGCACGACCCGGCGTTCGCCGACGTCGAGATCGTGCTCCACGGCGCGCACGTGCGCCGCGGCACGACCGCGCTGTCCGTGACCATCGACAAGGTGGGCGGCGTGGATGTCGCGACCTGCGAAGCGATCGCCTCGCGCATCAACGACGCGCTCGACGCGTTCGAGGAACGCTACTCGCTCGAAGTCGAGTCGGCGGGTCTTGAGCGGCCGCTCGTCAAGCCGGCGGATTACACCCGCTTCGCCGGTAAAAAGGTCCGCGTCGTTACGACGCTGACGATCAACGGGGCAAAGACGCACCGCGGCACGCTCGTCGGGCTGCGGGGCGAGAACGTCGTCGTAGCGACCGAGAGCGGCGAGTTGCCGTTACCGATCGCCACGATCAAATCGGCGAATTTGGAGTACGATCCGCGCGCCGACTTAACTCGCGATAAACGTGAACGGAAGAACCATGGCAGAACCGGTAGCTGAAGAAAAACTGATCGACGTCCTGCAGTTCATCTCGAAAGAACGGAACATTCCGTTCGAGATGCTGATCGAGGCGTTGGAGGCCGCGCTCCTGACCGCCTACAAGCGGCACTTCGGCAGCGAGGCGAACGCAATCGTGATGGTGGACCGGCAGACCGGTGAGTACCGCGTCTATCATCGCCGCACCGTCGTGGATGAGGTCACCGATTCGAAGCTCGAGATCTCGATCGAGCAGGCGGGCGGACCGTACCAGCCGGGCGACTTCTTCGACGAAGAGGTTACGCCGAAAGATTTCGGCCGCATCGCCGCGCAGACGGCGAAGCAAGTCATCGTTCAACGCATCCGCGAAGCCGAGCGCGATACCGTTTTCAATAAGTACGCGCGTAAGCTCAACGATCTCGTGACCGGCACAGTGCAGCGCTACGAACAACGCAATATGTTCGTGCTGCTCGAAGGCCGCGACGAAGCGCTGCTGCCGCTCTCCGAACAGGTGCCGGGCGAAGCGTTCCGCATCAACGATTTCATTCGTGCCTACGTACTCGACGTGCGCAAATCGCCGAAGGGTCCGCAGGTCGTGCTCTCGCGCGCGGCCGAAGGCCTCGTGCAGCGGTTGCTCGAGCTCGAGGTTCCCGAGATCGCCGACGGCATCGTCGAGATCATGGCGATCGCGCGCGAAGGCGGCAGCCGTTCCAAGGTGGCCGTGCGTTCGATTCGCGAGGAAGTGGATCCGATCGGCGCGTGCCTCGGACCGAAATCCAGCCGCATCGCGAACGTCTCCGATAACCTGCGCGGCGAGAAGATCGACGTGATCCGCTACGACGCCGATCCGCAGACCTTCATCATGAACGCGCTCGCGCCCGCGAAGGTCATCAGCGTCGAGCTCTTCGAGGACGACGGCGTCGCGCTCGTGATCGTACCGGATTATCAACTCTCGCTCGCGATCGGGCGCGACGGACAGAACGTGCGGCTCGCCGCGCGCCTGACCGGCTGGCGTCTCGACATCGCAAGCGAAGCCGAAGCCGATGAGGCGCGCGAGCGCTATCTCGCCGAGCGCGCGGAGCGCGGCGAAGAGCCGATCGCCGAAGAAGTCGCGCAAGAGCTGCCCGAGGGCGAAGAAGCGCCCGTGGCCGAGGCGACCGTCGACGAAGAGTTGATCCGCAAGCTCGAGGAGTTCCGCCGGGAACGTCTTGGCGAGTAGCCACGTTCCGTTTCGGCAGTGCGTCGGCTGCCGCGAGCGCCGTCCGCAGGTGGAGATGCTCCGCTTCGTACGGACCGGCGCCTCGTGGGCGGTCGATGCGCCCGGGGCTCGGCGGCGGACGCCGGGCCGGGGAGCGTACCTCTGCTCGGCCGCCTGTGCGGCACGTGCCGCAAAGAATCGCCGCTACCCGGGGCTTGCCACCGTGGCGGACGAATATGCTTTAATAAGGAGTTCGATGGATACACATGGATCGACGTGATGACTAAGTACGACCATGCTCTCTAAGAGGGCAGCTTCGTGACGACCTAGCGGGGCCTCAACTGCACTACCAGTTGAGGGGACCCCGCGCGACAACGCGGGGGCGCGCAGCTCCGGGCGCAGCCTGGAGTGCAGTGCTCTCAAACTGGTGGGGCCCCAGAGTGGGGACCACTTTGGGGATAAATGGCTACAACTACGGGCAAAGTACGAATTTTCGAGCTCGCCAAAGAGGTCGGGCTCACGTCGAAGGAGCTCATCGCGCTCTTCAACGAGCGTTTGGGCGGCATCTTCGAAGCGAAGAACCAACTGAGCGTCGTTCCCGATCACATTGCGGATCTCGTGCGCAGCGTGCTGCTCAAACCGGCACCCGCCGCGCGAAAGGCCCCCGCGGCCAAGCCCGCCGCGCCCGCCGCGGCTGCTCCGGTCGCGCCTGAGGCGCCCGTCGCCGAAGCCCCAGCCGCCCCCGCCTCCGCCGCGCCGGCGAAGCCGGCTGCGCCCGAGGCCCCGCCGATTCCGCGTCTCAAGCCCGTAACCTCGGCACCGCGCACCGCCGCACCGAAGGCTCCG
>JAGWSR010000142.1 GCA_028869385.1 bacterium | reverse complement strand
GTCGAGGCGACGGCTTCCATGACCGGCGGTTGGACTCCCGTAGGCCCGGCCGGGGATCGATCCGGCGTACCGCAGAAGCAATCGCGCTTGAGACAGGATCAGGCGAGTTAACCGTGCATCGCGTCGCAGTTACCGGAATGGGCGTAGTGTCGGCATTGGGATGCAGTGTCGATGCGTTTTGGCGAAGCCTCGTCGATGCTCGCACGGCGATCGCACCCGCCGATCCGGCGTTGCAACTCTCGGGAAGCGGTCTCTGGGCCGCCATCGACGAGGGCATGCTCCCGCTCGACCTGGTACGCCCGAGTGCTCTGCAGAGCAGCGCGGATTTTACACGCTATGCAATGCTCGCAGCCGAACAGGCGATGCGTCTTGCGGGGCTACAGCCGTCGGCCGATGCCGCCGTCATCGTGGGAAACTCCATGGGCGGATTCCCGCTCGTTGCCGAGATGCAAGATCGCTTGCGCGAGCGTGGAGCACGTGGGGTTTCGCCCAAATTGGTACCGCTCGTCAGCCCAAACGTCGCCGCCGCGCGCATCGCCTGGTATTACAAGCTGCGCGGCGTCCAGCACACGATCAGCAACGCGTGTGCCTCGGCGCTCGACGCTGTCGGCATCGCAGCGCGCATGATCGAACGCGGCGAAGCCGATGTCGCGATCGCGGGCGGAACGGAGGCTGCACTCTGCCCGCTTCTCTACGAGAGCCTGTTCCGTTCGGGTGCGATCTCCCGATCCGACGATCCACACCACGCCGCGCGACCCTTCGATGCCGAGTGCGACGGATTCGTGATCGCGGATGGCGCCGCCATGCTCGTGCTCGAGCGTGTGGAGCGCGCCAACGAACGCAGCGCACCGGTCTTAGCGCGGATTCGCGGATACGACAGTACGACCGACGGCCATTCTATCACCGCGCCCGAGCCCTCGGGGCGCCACATGATCCGTGTGATGCGCAACGCACTCCACGAAGCGGGCGATCTCGGAGCTCCCTGCCGCACGATCTACGCGCACGCGACCGGAAATGCGGTCGATGCCATCGAGGCAAAAGCGATCGGTGAGGTCTTCGGCGCCGTTTCGCCGCTCGTGACCTCGATCAAAGGACATACGGGACACGCGTTGGCGGCTGACGGAGCGTTAGCGCTGGTCGCCGGCATCGAGGGGATGCACCGAGGATTCGTACCGCCTACCCTCGGCACGCGAAATCTCGACGCCAACGTCTCTTTCGATGTCGTGCTCGGTTCGGCGCGCGCGCATGCCTACGATGCGTTCGCAACCAACGCCTTCGGACTCGGGGGGCAAAATGCGTCGCTCGTCGTCTCGCGCGAATGACGCCGCTACGACTCGCACCCTTCTAACACCGCCACCGGTAACGTGCGAAAGAGGTCGCTCGCGGTGATGTGCCGCCCATGCGACGCTTCGCGTGCGGTGACGAACTCGCCGGTGAGTACGTTGCGGTAGCGCCGCGGTAGATCTCGCGGCAGGTTCACGTACGCGCCTGCAATATCTAAGTGGGGCGCGTCGGCTCGCAGGTGAACGAGAGGAGCGACGAGACGCGGCAAGACGACGAGCAGGTCGCCGCGCGCGAACGCCACCAATCGCCCGCGCGGCTCGCCCCCGCAACCGAGGCGCCGGTATGTGCGATGCACAATGTCGGGCCGTTGTCGGCGCATCTGCAAGAGTTGCCGAAGCACGTAGAGTTTGATGCGTCCGTCACGCCACTCGCGCAACAGGCTACCGACAAGTTCCTGCTGTGTACCCCGTTCGAGGGCGTTGCACATTTCGTCGAGCGCACGCATCCGAACGGTGAAATCGACGGGGTTGCGATTGTCGGGATCCACGAGCGAGAGATCCCATAATTCGCACCCCTGATAGACATCCGGAACGCCAATCGAGGTCAGCTTGAGCACCGTCTGCGCGAGGCTGGAGACCATGCCGATCGATGCGACATCGCACGCGAGCGGTAGAAAGAGCGCTGCGAACGCCCCAACCCGTTCCGGTTCAAAGAGCCCGCGCAGATACGCGACCGAGGCCGATTCATATGCCGGATCGGGATCGATCCAACTGGTGCGCAGCTTCGCTTCGCGCACCGCTTTGATGAGCCAACGTTCTATGCGCCTCAGGTAGGCATCGAGCGATTCTGCTTCGGGGATGGCGGTCCACTCGGCCGGCCAGGTCGCCAAGAGCGTCTGCAAAAGCGCGTATCGATCGTTCGCGCTCGGGGATTCCGCGACGGAGCCCGATGCAGGCGTAGCATCGAGCAGGCGAAGGCTACGCAGCGCGCGGCGCCAGCGCGCCGGCATCTCCGAGAGTGCGTTGATGCGCATTCGCGCATCCTCACCTCGCTTCTGATCGTGCGTCGCCGTTGCCAGCATGCCCAGCGGGTGCTCCGCGGCGCGACGTTCATTGAAGCGATGGAACGCGTCGATCGTTGATCCGAACCGACGGGGGTCGCCGCCAACCTCGTTGAGCGAGAGCAGGCGCACGAAGCGGTAGAACGCGGTATCTTCAATGCCCTTGGCCGCGACGGCGGGCGTCAGTTGCGCGAAGGTCATCGCGGCGTGCGCGAAGCTCTCGTGCGATATCGTCAATATTTCTTCGATTGCGGTGAAGATCGAGTCGTCGGCGTTCGTGCTTCGCTCGCGCGCGAGCGCGATCGCTGCGGCGATCGTACGGCGATCCTCGCTGCTGCATGCGGACGCGGTCGCGTACGTGCGGTAGACGGGAACCGAAGCGATCGTCTCGGCAAGCGCCTCGCGTATCGTATCGAGCGCATAGCCTGAGCAAGGCGAGAGTTGCAAGAACGAGCGCGCAACCCTGTCGAGCGAAGCTCGAAGCTGCGTGCGCAACACGTCGTGCTTAGCTCGGTACACGATCTGCTCGTACGGCTCGTCGGCCCCGGCGAAATCGCGATAGATTCGATCGAATCGCAATCGTGCGCGCGCGTTCACGAAGAGTGCATTGACCGCGTTCATGAAATCGTACCCGGTGGTTCCATGCACGCCCCATATCGTCGGCAACTGCTCGTCGCCGGTCAGGATCTTCTCGACGATCAGGTACGGTGCGTAGCCGTGCTCGGATGCGTGTTCGCGCAGGCGGCGGCAGTAGTCCGCGGGATCGAGCAGGCCGTCGATATGATCGAT
>JAGWSR010000141.1 GCA_028869385.1 bacterium | reverse complement strand
CTCGCCGGCGGTCACTTCGTCCCACTCGAGCGCAAAGAGCGGCGTCGCCGCGTGCGCGAAGAGTGCCGCCGCATCCACGTCGTCGATCAACTCGATCGGCGTGCCGCCGAGCGTCAACACGTCGCGCGCGACGGCGCCGAGCTCGCTCGGATGCGCGAGCTCGATGAAACCGTCCTCGGGAAACTCGGCGGCGAGACGCTCGCGCCGCGCGCGCAGCGCGGTGCTCTTGCCCGAGCCGCAGGGCCCGGTGATGGCGAGCGAGATGAGCGGATCGGCTTCGACCGCGCTGCGCTGCGCGTCGTCGAGCGCGGTGATCGTCGTCGTCATCGTCCGAACTTCTCGCGTTCGTCGTGCGGCTTATCGACGCACGCGCGTTTGTACGCGCAGTACGTGCAGGCCGCGGGATCTTTGGCGACCGGAAATTGCTGCAGCGCGCCCGAGGTGAGATCGCGGCAGATCTCGATCATCCGGGCGCGCGCGCGCTCCAAATCCGCCACGGCGATCGTGCCGTTGGCCGCGTCGGCACGCAGGCGCTCCGGCGCCGCGACGGCGACGACTTCGAGCGAGACCGGCTGCACGTCGAGGAGCGCATCCTTGAGCGGAATCAGCGCGAGTCGCGTCACGCGGTCGCCTTGTGCGGTGCGCGCCCAGTAGTAGAAAGGAAGTTGGAAATCGCGGAATTCACGCACCTTGTCGCGATACTCCGCGGCGTTTGCGGCGATCGAACCGGTCTTGTAATCGAAGATGCTCACCGCGCCGGTGCGATCGTCGCGGTCGAGGCGGTCGATGAAGCCGATGAAGGCGAAGCCGTCGAGATCGAGGTTCGCCGGAATCTCGCGACCGATCACCGTGAACGGTGCGCGCCGCGCTTCGGCGACGAGCCAGTCGACGTAGCGCACCGCGGTGCGCTGCGCGCGCCGTCTCTGCAGTTCCACCTCGACCGCGGTATCGAACTCGCCGCGATATCGCTCGAACGCCCGATTGACGTCGCCCTCGAGCCGCATCCGCATCTCGCGCTCCTGCGATGCCTCGGGATGCGGAAACTCGGCGTGAAAGTCTTCGAGCGCCGCGTGGAACGCGGTGCCGTAGGTGGAAGCCGACGAGCCGGGGTCTTCGACCGCCGAGCAGACGTAGCGATAGAACCACTTCCGCGCGCACTCGGCGTATGCGTTGAGCGCGGACGCGCTGAAGTGCGTCTGCCGCGAACGAACGCCGCTTCGTTCGTCGGGCGTGACCGCACGTGCGAGCTCGAACGGCGCATCCGCCGTCGGTTCGGGTGGGGCGTCGCCGACGTGGAGTTCGAAGAGTCCGACGACGTCGCTCTCGGGCTCGACGCTCGCGACGCGTCGCGCGAAGCGCATCACGGCATCGCGTGCTTCGGCGGGCAGCGCGAGGCGCTCGCGCCCGATTGCGTCGAGGAGCGGCCCAACGCGCGTCGCGACCGTCGCGTACGCGGCGGCGACGTCGTGCGGCACGCCCGAACACGGCGAACGCAGCGCGCGAGCGAGCGCGGATTCGTCGCGGGTCGCGGCCCAGGTGCGGAGATCTTGGATGAAAGCGTCGGCGAGCAGTCGGTTCACGATGGTTGCGCCTAGGGGTTTACAGGTCGCACCAGGCGCCCCTGCAGACTCTGTATAATCGCGCTACCATGCGGCGAATCATCATCGGTATCAGCGGCGCGAGCGGAAGCGCATACGGCTATATGGCGCTCCAGGCGCTGCGCGCCATCGGCGGCGTCGAGACGCACCTCGTACTCTCCGACGCGGCGCGCCGCACGATCGGTCTCGAGATGGAGACGAGCCCGGACGAGTTCGAAGCGCTCGCCGACGTCGTACATCGCGACGACGATCTCGCCGCGGCGATCTCGTCGGGATCGTTCATCACCGACGGCATGATCGTCGTTCCGTGCTCGATGAAGAGCGCGAGCGCGATCTGCTACTCGCTCAACGGAAACTTGCTCGTGCGGGCCGCCGACGTATGTTTGAAAGAGAAGCGCAAGTTGGTGCTCGTCGTGCGCGAGACGCCGCTGCACCTCGGGCACCTGCGCACGCTCACGCAGCTTGCCGAGACCGGCGCGGTGATCTTGCCGCCGATTCCGGCGATGTACGCGCAACCGCAGTCGGTGGACGATATCGTGGCGCATACGGTGGGCAAGGCGCTCGATCAGTTTGGGATTCCGAACGAGTTGTTTAAGCGGTGGCGGACTCCGGGGTAGGGGCGGGTTCGCGTGGGCGTTTCGGGCGGTGGGGTTGCGCCGCGGGGACGCCCGCTATTTCCCATCCATGGGAAATAGCTACTCGCTGAAATCGGCCTCTCGCCATCCTGGCTCCGGCCGATTCTCAGACGCCCCGCGGCCATACCTCAAGTTCTCGCCTCACAACACAACACTACGTTGCGTCGGGATACAGCACAGTCCGTGGATTTGTAACTACACCGAGGGTGTAATTGTTCGGGACATGAGGAGGGCGGGCCAGGTTTCGCCGTTTTGGCGGGTGGAGTGGTTGGGGATGGTGGATTGGGGTTGGAAGTTTTGGGATTTGTAGAGTTCGATTGCTGGGG
>JAGWSR010000140.1 GCA_028869385.1 bacterium | reverse complement strand
GCGGAGCGACTATTGACTCGGGGCGGTACGCTAAGCGTTCAAGTTCTCAACGAATTCGCAAACGTTGCCCGCCGCAAGCTCGGATTCACCGTCGCGGAGATCATCGAATCCCTTGGCGCCATACGGTCCACATGCGATATCGTTGCGCTCGATCTCACCATCCACGATGAGGCGTTGGCGCTTTTGGCCCGCTACGATCTGTCGATCTACGACGCGACGATTCTGTCGGCTGCATTGGTTCACGGATGCTCCACGCTCTACTCCGAGGATTTTCAAAGCGGCCAGCGTTTCGGGCCGCTCGCGATCCGTAATCCGTTCGCATCGTAACGCAAAGGAGCGCAGATTGCTCTGCGCTCCTTTGTTTTGCTCGCCCGTCGCCCTTCGACAGGCTCACCCTTCGACAGGCTCAGGGTGACACGTGACGGCTAGTTCTGCGCGATCGCGTCTCCGATGGTGCCGAGGCCTTCGTCGATCGAGAGCGCGTCGATCTCTTCGGGCGAGACGTCGGCGACGTGCTGGATCGACGCGGTGATGCGGCGCGTCGCATGGTTGATCGTGAGAAGCGTGACCTCAACGTCCTGGCCCGGATTGAACTGAGCCGACGGATCGAACTCGCCCTTGGGAACCATCGCGAGGATACCCGGAACGATCTCGACGAGGAGGTAGTTCGGCGTCACCTTGACGACTTGCGCGTTGAGCTTGTTGGTTTCGTAGAGCTTGTCCGCGTGCTCGTCCCACGGATCGGGAAGCGCGTGCTTGAGCGAGAGGCTGACCTTCTTCGCTTCCGGATCGAACTTCATGATCTCGACGTTGACGACGTCGCCGATCTTGACCACTTCGGACGGATGCTTGATGCGGGCGTAGCTCAGCTCGCTGTTGTGGATCAGGCCATCGATGCCGCCGAGATCGACGAACGCACCGAAGTCCGCGAGACGCACGATGACGCCTTCGCGAATCTGACCGACCTCCATCGTGTCGAGCAGCTCTTGCTTCTTGGCCTGCAGCTCTTCTTCGAGCACGAGGCGCTGCGAGAGCACGACGCGATGGCGCTTGTGATCGAGATCGATCACCTTGAGACGGAGTTTCTGCCCGACGAGCTCGTCGAGGTTGCCGACCGGCTGGCGGCGGATCTGCGACGCCGGAACGAAGCCGCGCATGCCGAGGTCCACGAGCACGCCGCCCTTGACGACCTGCGTGACCGTCGCTTCGATGACTTCGTCGCGCTCGTGCGCTTCGATGACCTTTTCCCACGTCTTGAGCGCGCGCGCGCGGCGCTCCGAGAGGAAGAGCGTTCCGTCCATCTCGTCGATGCGATGGATCATCACTTCGAGCGTGTCGCCGACCTTGAGCCCCTTGGGCTCGATGGCGAGCGAGAGTTCGCGGAACGGAAGCACGCCTTCGGACTTGCCGCCGACGTCGACGAGCAACTCGTCCTTGTCCTTCTGAACGATCATGCCGTTGAGGACTTGGCCCTCGTCGAGCACCTTGAGCGACTCTTCATAGAGGCGCTGCTCGAGAGCGAGTTGATCTTCTTCCTCGTGAAGAGCGGGGGCGATTTCAGTTGTAGAGATGTTGAAGTTCCTACCTTGCTATATTTTTTTTGCGGACTACCGCTGACAGCTTCGGCACCACCACGTTCCGCGTTGCGCCATCACCGTTCGTACGATCGGGGCGTTGCAACGCGCACACGGTTGACCGAGCCTGCCGTACACCGCGAGGACGTTTTGAAAACCGCCTCGCATGCCTTCGGCATCCACGTAGTCGTCAACGCTCGTTCCGCGCATATCGATCGCGCGTCGGAGTACGTCCACGATGGCGTGGTGCAGTCGCCGTGCCGCCGGCTTCGTCAAGGCCTTGGCGGGCTTGCCGGGTTTTATCCCAGCTTCCCACAGCGCCTCGCACGCATAGATGTTTCCGATGCCTGCGATGCGGTGCTGGTCCAGAAGCAGTGTCTTTATCGGCGTCGTCCGCCCAGAGAGCATACCGATAAAGGCTTCCGGTGTAAAGCTAGCTGAAATCGGCTCGATACCGAGACTTTTGTCCCACTCCTCGCCCGGTTCCACGAGGCGCATCCGGCCGAAGGTACGCACATCCGCGAAGCTGAGCCGCGTCGCATCCGTATAATGGACGACCACGTGGGTGCCGGGGAAATCGGCCTCTCCCGGGCGCTGCACGAGCAGGCGACCCGTCATCCGCAGGCTCGTCACCAGGCGACGGCCCGAGGCCAGGTCGAGCAGCACGTACTTTGCGCGGCGCCCCGCGCCGACGATACGCTCGCCCCGCAGCGCGCGCGCGAAATCCACCCCCGGCGGCGCCACGGCCATCTTCGGGAGGCGGATCTCGATGGATGCGATGGTCTTTCCCACGACCGTATTGGCGAGGCCGCGGGCGATCGTTTCGACTTCGGGGAGCTCAGGCACGGTCGAGGCTGCTTCGCCCCGGCCGTGCCGGAATCAGGCCTGAGCGAGCCGCGGCGCTACCGATCGCGCGCGTCGAGCTCGATGTCGAGGCGCTTGCCCGCGACCGGCATGACCGTCATTTGATAGCTCGCGAACGCTTGGGGGAACGCGGTGACCGTGTAGAGTTCGGGCACGAGATCCTTGAAGCAGAACGAGCCGTCCAGGTTCACGTGTGCCGTCACGGCGTCGTTGCTCGAGCGCGCGACGACGATGTTCGCGCGATCCGGCGATTGGGCGAGCGAGAGAATCAGCGATGCAGGCGCATTCACGCGGCCGCAGACCGTGCCGCCCTCCTGCGCGGCACCCGCGTGTGAAGTGAGCGCGACGAGCGCTGCGCCGAGCGCCGTCGCTGCGATGAGTGAAGATTTCATACTCGCTTCAACGACACGCGCTCGCGCGCTGTGACGGGCGACGCTACGGATAGGTGTTTCCGAGTGCCTGATTCTTCACGGGCGTCACGTGCGGCTGAACCGGATACGTCGTCGTCGGACACTCGGAGCACGGGTTGCAGCTAAGCGTGCGCGTCGTTCCGTAGGGTTCCGCGAGGTAGCCGGTCGTGCAATTGGTGTACGACGTCCCAGACCATGTCGCGAGGACGTGGTTCCACGTGTCGAACGCGACGTCGCACGAGTCGGCCGTGCAATTGGTGTAGGTCGTTCCCAATGCCGTTCCGCTGTCGAAGAGCGCGCGTGGATCCGGCGCCCAGCCAAAGCCGATTCCGCGCACGTCCGGATTGACCACGGTTCCGACCGGATCGTTTTGCACCGTCACGTTCGAGGCGCTGCAATTGGTAAAGGTAATCCCCGCGCCCCATGCGCTGAAACCGGCGGCCTGCAAATCTTGGGGATTGAGCGCCCGAATCGAAGAGACGGTCGAATTGGTGATCGCGACGCCGAGGAAGCTGTAGACCTCGAGCCCCGTCGCCTTTGCCCCGGATTGAAACGACGCTCCCTGGAGCACGCCATCGAGAATGTTCGTGGCGGTAAAGCGGTCGATCGTCACGGATCCACAGCCGAAGACGGACATGCCGTGCGCGTCGTCGCAGCAGCCCGTCAGGTTGGATGCGCCGCACTGCGAAAAACTCAATCCGAAGCAGAGCGTCGGGAGAAAGCCGATGCAGGTATGACCGCTCGTCAGATCGTTACCGCCGTAAAATGTTTGCATCGAATCGGCCGTGCACGCGCTCGTCGCGATCTGCTCGCAGGCGAGATAACTGAAGCCCTGCATGCCGCCCGCGTTGTTGACGAGCGACTGCACGGTGCAGTGATCGACGACCGACTGATTGCAGCGAATCAATTGGATGCCCGCACCGGCGTCGGTCTTGATGCTCGCACCCTTCACGGCACAGTTCGCGATCGTCACGTCCTGCGAATACGAGGCGAAGATGCCGGACGGCGTGAGTTCGCGCAGCGCGAGATCGTTTAGCCGCAGCCCCGTCACGGTGACGCCCGAGACTTGGAATCCGCACGCGTGCGCCGCGAGCACGCCGTACTCGGTAAAGTCTTTCAGCGTTCCGCTCGAGATGACGACGTTTTCGAGCGGGCCCTTTACGAGCACGCCCGCGACGTGTTGGCTCGCATCCGTTCCGGCGTTCGAGAGCGTGTGACCGTTGAGATTCAGCGTAACGTCGCCGCTCGCGATCGTGATCGCCGCCGAGTAGGGAGCGCTCGGGCTCCACGCGATGTCGCTCGCGAGCGCATAGGTGCCGGGCGAGGTGATCACGATGCCGGCGCTCGGAATCTGCGAGATCGTCGTGCCGGAGAGCTGCTGCTGACCGCTGCGATTGAAGTACGGCTGCTGCAGCACCGCGACGCCGTTCGAGGTGTCGTATTCGTTGAGCAGCGTCGCTTTGTCGAACGAAGCGAAGAGCGGATTGGCGAGCGCCTGATCGAGCCAGGGAAGATCGTTTGGAACCGGATCGCAGAGCTGGGCCTGCGGCCCCGGCGCCGGAACGCTTTTCGCACCGCACGCGCTCAGCACGCCCGCCGCGAGCATGCCCGAAATCAACTCTCCGCGCGAAATCGCCCGACGCAACATCCTGCCTCCTATAATCCGGTGAGCACGGTACCGACGTGGATCCCGTCTTTCACCGCTTCGCCCGCGGCGAGTTCGATCACGTATTTTGCCGTGCCCATGCGACGCGGGATCGCGTCGTCGGGCGTATCGGGCGCCACGACCGGCACGTTCGCCGCGACCTGACGCACGCGGCCGTCGGGAGCGACGAATACCATGTCGAGTGGCACGAGCGTGTCCTTCATCCAGAATTCGACGCCTTGATCGGCGTCGAAGACGAAGAGCATACCGGTGTGCGGTGCGAGCGCCGTCACCGACATCAACCCGAGCTCGCGCTCCGCGTCGGTCTGCGCGACCTGCAGCGTGAGTGTCGCGTTGGGCGCGTGCACGCTGACGGTCGGCAACTGCTGCGGCGCGGGGGTCGTCGATGGCGCCGCCGTCGGCGCGATTGCGAGCAGCAGTGCGAGAATCGCCTCAAACATCGGACATCGCCTCCACTTCGTACCAGTTGTCGCCCGACTTCACGGTGACCTCGAGCGGCACGCTCAGAACGAGCGCACCCTCCATAACGTCACGCACGAGGTGCGCGACGTCGTGCAGCCGGTCGCGGGCGACCTCGAAGATCAATTCGTCGTGGATCTGCAGCAGCATCGTCGCGTCGAGGCCCGCGTCGGCGAGCGCGCGCTCCACCTTGACCATCGCGAGCTTCATCAGATCGGCGGCGCTGCCTTGCAGCGGTGCGTTCGTCGCCTCGCGCTCGGCGGCCGCGCGCAGCATGTAGTTGCTCGAAGAGAGCGCGGGCATGTAGCGACGCCGTCCGAGGATCGTCTCCACGTAGCCGTTGCGGCGCGCGTCCTCGATCGTGCGGTCGATGTACGCCTGCACCGAAGGAAAGCGCGCGAAATACGCGGCCGTGATCTCGCGCGCCTCGTGTCGGCCGATCTCGAGCCGCTGCGCGAGCCCAAAATCCGACATGCCGTAGAGCAGTCCGAAGTTCACGCTCTTGGCCATGCGGCGCTGATTGCCGTCCACCACCGCGTCGGGCGCGAGCGCGAAGATCTGGCGCGCCGTGAAGTCGTGAATGTCGGCCCCCTCCTCGAACGCGCGGCGCATCGCCTCATCGCCGGAGAGGTGCGCCATCAGCCGCAATTCGATCTGACTGTAATCCGCGGCGAGCAGCACGTAGGCGTCGCTCTTGGCGACGAAGGCTTTCCGAATGCGTCGACCGAGATCGCCGCGCACCGGAATGTTCTGGAGATTCGGATTGGTGGACGATAGGCGCCCGGTCGCGGTGGAGGTTTGGTTGAACGCGGTGTGCAGACGCCGGTCGCGCGCGTCGAGCATCTGCGGAATCACGTCGACGTAGGTGTTCTTGAGCTTCGTCACCTCGCGCCATTCGAGCACGAGCCCGCAGATCGGATACTCGCGCGCGAGGCCTTGCAGCACCTCGGCCCCCGTCGCCCAGCCCGTCTTCGTCTTCTTGCCGCTCGGAATCTGGAGCTTCCCAAAGAGGATGTTGCCGAGTTGCAGCGGCGAGCCGATGTTGAACGTCTCGCCGGCAAAGTCGTAGATATGCTGCTGCAGGCGGGTGACGGCCGCGTCGATTTCGCGCGCGAGCACGTCGAGTTCGCGCGTGTCCACCGCGATGCCGGCTGCCTCCATCCGCGCGAGGATCGGTGCGAGCGGTACCTCCACGTCGCGATAGAGACGCAATTGATCGCGCGCTTCGAGTTCCGGAAGCGCGTTCTCCACGATGCGCAGCGTCGCGTCGGCGTACGACGCCGCGTCGTCGGCGACGGTGCGCTGCAGCATTTCGGCGACGGCGTCGCCGATCTCGGCGAAGGTTCGGGTCGGGTTGAGCAGATGCGCCGCGATCATCGCGTCGTCGCCGAAGCGTTCGAAGCGGATAGCACGGTCGCGAAGCACGTGGATCGTGCGCTTCACGTCGTATGCGGCGACGTGCGGCGCGGCATCGAGCGCCGCTTCGAAGGCGGCGCGCACGCCGACGTGATCGAGCGCGCCGAGCGCAAAGGCGAGTCCCGTCGCGGGTGCGGCGCTCACGCCGAGATCCTCGCCGCGCAGCGCGAGGGCGAGGCGCTCCGCGCCCGCGAGCGCCCGCAGCTCCTGCGCGAGAAGCTCGAATTCGGGTGGATCGACCGACGCCACATACGAGCGGTAATTGCCCTCGAGCTTCTCCTCGCCGGCGAAGAGCGGCAATCCCTCGACCGGCGGCTTGAGCTTGGCGAGCAGGGTCTTGAATTCGAGTTCGCTGTAGAGCGGGTAGAGTTCGGCATCGCTCGGCGCGCGATACGCGTGATCCCAGTCGATCCCGAGCGGCAAATCACGCCGCACGACGGAGACGTCGCGGCAGACGACGGCCTGCGCGCCGTACTGCTCAACGAGCCGTTGCAGCTTCGCGCTGCCCGCGAGCGCGGGATCCGCGACGAGCGCATCGAGCGTTCCGGCCGCCTTGATCAGCTTGATCGCGGTCTTCTCGCCCACGCCCGGAATTCCGGGAAGATTATCCGACGGGTCGCCCTTGAGCCCGCGGTAGTCGGGCAGTTGTCGCGGGTCGAGTTCGAAGCGCTCGCGCACCGCATCGGGATCGTAGCGCCCGAGATCGGTAATGCCGCGGCGCGTCATGAGCACCGTCGTGTTCTCGTCCACGATCTGCAGCAGATCGGAGTCGCCGGTCACGACCAACGTGCGCTCGCGGTGACCCTGCGCCTGGCTCGCGAGCGTGGCGATCACGTCGTCGGCTTCTTGCCCATCGATCTCCATGACCGGAATGCGATGCACTTCGAGCACGCGGCGCACGAGCGCGAACTGGCTGCGCAGATCGTCGGGCATCGCCTCGCGTTGTGCCTTGTACGCCGGAAAGAGCTCCACGCGCGCCTTCGGCAAACCCTTATCGAACGCGGCGATGACGTGCGTGGGTTTCTCGTCGGCGATGAGCTTATTGAGCATCATCGTGAAGCCGTACACCGCGTTGATCGGCACGCCGCGCGTCGTGGTGAGCGGCGGAAGCGCGAAGAAGGCACGATAGACAAGCCCGTAGGTGTCGAGCACCATCAGGAGTCGTTCGTCGCCGCTTGCTTTCGCCACGTTATTGCACCGTTATATCGGAAGATGCCGCGATCACGCGGCCGTCGTCGGTCATTTCGAGCACCGAGAGCGTATACCGTCCGCGCTCGGTCGGTAACTGCACGGGAATCGGCGCCCCGTCGTCGCGCGCGACGCTCCACGAGACCGCCTGCGTGTCGGCATCGGCGATCGCGAGGTTCTTCGGCGGCGCGCCGCGGCGCTCGAAGCCGAGCACTTGCGCGTGCTCGCCGGTCGAATCCACCCAGGGATGCCACGTCGTGCCGGCCGGTGCGCTCACTTGCGTCGCCGCCAATCCCACCGCGAGCAGCGACGGCGCCGTGTCGAAGAGCGCGCTGCCCGACGGCGCGCCGCGGCTGATGCGCACGACGACCGTTCCCGCGTCGCCTTTGACGCCCTGCAGCGTGAGGGTCGTCTGCGCGCCCGGTTCGAGGCGCGATGCGGCGAGCGAGAGCGGCACTACGCGCGGGCGTCCCGGCGCGTCGAGCGCGAGCGGAACGCTCGTCCATTCGATCGCGCCGTCGCGCACGAACGCCGCACCGACGCGCAGATCGCCCGGCGCATCTCCTACGCGCAGCGTCGCATCGGCGCGGCCGTCGCGCGTCGGCGTCACGTCCGCCGCGACGCTCTGCGCGCCTTCGAGCGTCACGAACGCATCGCCGCGAGCGCCGGAGAGCGCGGCATTCACGCGAACCGCTTCGCCCGCGGCGTACACCGCGCGGTCGAGCGCGATGCGCACGTTGGAACTCGTGCTGCTCGTATCTTGCGTCGCCTGAGGAATCACGTTCACTTGCGTGGCGTCCATCGCGGTCGCGCCGCCGGAGACCACGCTCGCAAGCACCAAATTCGTGCCGAGTTGCGGCGTGGAGAACGTTCCGCGCGCGTGCCCGTCGGCGTCGAGCGTGAGCGTCTGCTGCTGCGTCGAACTGCCGTGCTGCAACTGTGCCGTGACCGTCGCACCGGCGAGCGGCTTACCGCTGCCGACGTCGTTGACGAACACGTCGAAACCGAGCGGCGTGCCGAGCGTCTGCGTGTCGCGATCGACCCTCAGGCGAACCGCGACGCGCGCGGTCGGCACGATGACGCGGGTGACGGCGGTCGCGCCGCCCGATTCGACACGCACGCCGTAGGTCGAGGCGAGCCCGTCGGTCGGGTGCGGAATATCGACGATCGCGCGTCCGCGCGAATCGGTCGTGACGTGACGGTCGAGCCACGTCGTCGTGGCCCACGGCTGCGAGTCGGGCGTGTACCCGACGTACACGTGCGGCGAACGCACGACGGTGAGGTGCACGTCGGTGCCGCCTCGCGACGAACGAATCTCCACGGGAACGTCGGCGTTCGGATCGCACGCGCCGTCGCACGCGCCGTTCACGCCGAGGGAGAGACCGCCTGCGTCGGCATCGACGTGTGCGCTCGCACCGCCCACGCCGCCCGCCACCTCCGCGAGCACCGCGTAACTTCCCGCGGCGGCGTTCGCCGGTATCGGCAGCGTCGCGGAGAACGCACCGGCCGCGTCGAGCGGCGCCTGCGTCTGCGCGATCGCGTCGCCGCCGAGCCGCATCGTGATCGTCGCGGTGCCGCGCGCGCTCTCGAGCACGCTGCCGTTGCGGGTGCGCGCGAAGCCGATCACGCGGAGCGAGTCGCCCGCGTGCACGACCGCCGAATCGGTACGAATGCCGACGATCGTCGCCGGCAACGGCGCCTGCGGAAACAAGCTCGTGAACGCGTAGCTCGAGCCCCACTGCGCGAGCGCGAAGACGGGCCACGGCGCGTGCGTCCAACGCACGATGCCGTGCGCGTCGGTGAAGCGCGTGTCGAAGCGGCTGTTGACGACGAACTGCACGCGCATATGCGCGAGCGCGCGCCCGCTGCCGAGGTCGGCGGCGTAGAGCACGAGTTCGCCCGGCGACTGCTTGGCGACGAGTCCGACGCGCGTGCGGTTGATCCACACCTGCTCGCCGACCGCGCCGCGGCGTGCCTCGACGACGAAGAATCCCTCCCGCCGTCCGAGCGGAATCTCGACGCGGTTGGATTGAAATTGATACCCGCCCGGCGGCGTATAGCTGAAGCGCGCCACGGGACGACGGCCGCGCGTATCGATCGCGCGCGCGCGGGCGTTGCTCCCCGCGGTCACCACGTCGGCCGGATCCACCTGATAGACGGTGAATGCGACCGGCGCGCTGGAGTAGGTGTCCAGGCGTACCGTCGTCTTCTGCCACGGCACGTTTGAATCGCTCGCGAAGAGGGCAAAGTACGCGTCGAGCTTGTGCAGATCGACGATCGGGCGCGCGGCCGAGGCCGGGGCCGCTGCGACAATCAGCACAACGAGCGCTGCGAGAACGGAGCGAAGCTGGAGCACGACGCGCAGGCTTCGCGGAGGCGCCGGAGGCTTCCGTCCAAGGGACCGAGGGGAGCGAGCGCTCCCAGCGGGAACTCTTCGTGGTTCGGATGCCGTTCTCTAGAACACGGTACAGCACCAATAAGACGTAAGGACTATGACGAAACGACCTTCCGCGCGAGCTCTCGCGCTCGTGATGATTCTCGCCGCGGCAATCGCCCTGCCCGCGACCGCCGCGACGCCCGCGCCCAAGCACGCCGTTCCCGTCCCGAAGGTGGTGATGCCGAATCAGCGCCTGCACACCGATTTTCTCGTGGAAGTGAACGCCAAGGGTCAGGTCGTGCGCGTGAAATCCGGCAAGTCGTGCAAGAACCTCACGTTCAACGCGCAGACCTACGGCAACGTGCTGCAGATGTGGATTCGCCACCCTGACGGTAGCGCCGAGGTCGGACTCTACCGCGTCAACTACGACTACGATCCCAAGACGAAGAAGGTGCGCCGCACGATCGCGCTCGTGAAGGCGGGCGGCAACTGGGGCAACTCCGCGGGCGCGGCCACCGACATGATGAACACGGCCGAGCGCGAAGCGCGCGCGGCCCAGCAGGCGCAGAGCGGCAAGAACCTGCCTCCGCTCGACGTTATCGTTGGGTCGCCGTCACCGCACCCCTAAGCCGCGCCCGCCGCTCCCGCGCGAATTCGTCCTCGACGAGAAGGTGGATCGCGCGCGGAGCTGCGAGTCGAAAGACGGCTATCCGAGCGAAGCGCACGCGCGCGCAACGATGCTGATGAACGGCATGGCCGACGCGCTCTCCGTCTATCGTTGTCGCTACTGCGAACTTTGGCATCTCACCCGACGGCGCGAGTGATACACTAGCGGCATGCGTTTCGTAACGTTCCGCCGCGCCGACGGGCGCACGCAGCCGGGCGTCGTCGAAGGCGACGCCGTTCGCCCGATCGCGACGCCGACGCTCCTCGACTACATCGCGCTCGCGCCGCACGAACGCATCGCCTGGCACGCCGCCGACGAGTTGCTGCCGCTCGCGAGCGTCACGCTCGAAGCGCCGCTGCGCCCGTCGCGCAACGTCTTCTGCGTCGGACGCAACTACCTCGAACATGCGAAGGAGGGAGCGCGCGCGCTCGGACGCGAGCTGAAGCTGCCCGACGTGCCGACCTTCTTCACCAAAGCTCCGAGCGCGATCGCCGGACCCGATGCGACGCTGCACCTGCAAGCGGAGATCTCGCCGGAGTACGACTTCGAAGCCGAACTCGCCGTCGTGATCGGCGCGCGCTGCAAGAACGTGAGCGAGGCCGATGCGATGCACGTGATCTTCGGCTACACCGCGCTCAACGACGTGACCGCGCGCGACGTGCAGCGCGCCCACGTGCAATGGTTCAAGGGCAAGAGTCTCGACGACACCGCGCCGCTCGGACCGTGGATCGTCTCCGCCGACGAGATCGGCGATCCGCAGGCGCTCGCCATCGGCTTTCGTTTGAACGGCGTGCAGAAGCAACACAGCAGCACGGGCAACATGATCTTTCACATCCCGCGCCTGATCGCCGAACTCTCGCGCGGCATGACGCTCGAACCGGGCGACGTGATCGCGACGGGCACGCCCGAAGGCGTGGGCTTCGCACGCACGCCCCCGGAGTTTCTGCGCGACGGCGACGTGATGGAGGTCGAGATCGAGAAGATCGGCGTGCTGCGAAACCGCGTCGCCATCGGCTGACGCGGCGCAACTGCGATCGTCGCGCCGGGCGTTCTATGGGGCGATGGACAACTGCGCATGGTGAGCCAGGCTCTCGCCGACACGACGTTTCTGCTCTGCACGCTCGCCGCGATCGGACTCGGCGCGATCGGCGTGCTGGCCCTGCTCGCGCCCGAGCGCCTCGCGCGCAGTTACGGCGTGCCGGTCACCGAGCGCGCCGCGCTCGCCTTCGTGCGCGCGACCGGCGTGCGCGACATCCTCATCGGCGCGATCGTCGCGGGCGCGACCTACCTGCACGACGCGCTCACCCTCGCGGCGCTCGCCGTCATCGGCTTCGTGCTCTCGGTCGCGGATTTCACGATCGCGTTCTCGTTCGAACGACGCTTTCGCACCGAGCAACTCGCGCACGTCGGTGGTGCGGTCGGCTTTGCGGTACTCTTCGCGCTGCTCTCGCTCATGCTCCGACGTTAGTCGGAGGTTTGCTAACCCCCACGAGGAAACGCCAGGCATGATCGTCGCCGTACCCCGTGAGGCTGCCTCGAACGAGCGTCGCGTGGCGCTCGTTCCCGAGACGGTCCAGAAGCTCGTGAAGTCGGGCGTGAACGTCCGCGTCCAACGCGGTGCCGGAAGCGCCGCATCCTTTCCAGACGCCGAATACGAAAAGGCCGGCGCAACGCTCGCCGACGGCGGCGCCGCGCTCGTCGCCGACGCCGACCTGCTCGCCTGCGTCGCGAAGCCCGCACCGGAGCTGCTCGGCGCGATGCGCCGCGGCGCGGTGCTCGTGGGCTTTTTGAACCCGCTCGGCGATGCCGCATACCTGCAGACGCTCGCGCAGAGCGGCGTGACCGCGCTCGCGATGGAGATGATTCCGCGTATCACGCGCGCGCAATCGATGGACGCGCTCTCGTCGCAGAGCAACATCGCGGGCTACAAGGCCGTGCTGCTCGCCGCGACGGCGTTGCCGAAATTCTTCCCCATGCTCACCACCGCCGCGGGCACGATTCCGCCCGCGCGCGCGCTCGTGCTCGGCGCGGGCGTCGCCGGCTTGCAGGCGATCGCGACGGCACGCCGCCTCGGCGCGGTCGTCAGCGGCTACGACGTGCGCGCGGCGGTCAAAGAGCAGGTGCAATCGCTCGGCGCGACCTTCCTCGAGTTCGATCTCGGCGGCAGCGCCGAAGGCTCGGGCGGCTACGCGCGCGAGCTCACGGCCGAGGAACAAGAGAAGCCGCGCGCGTGGATGGTCGAGCAGATCGGCAAGAACGACGTCGTGATCACGACCGCGCTCGTGCCCGGGCGACGCGCGCCGATCCTCATCACCGAAGCGGCCGTCGCCGCGATGAAGCCGGGCTCCGTCATCGTCGATCTCGCCGCCGAAGCGGGCGGAAACTGCGCGCTCACGCGCGCCGACGAGATCGTGATCTCGGAGAACGGCGTGCAGATCGTCGGCACGACGAACCTTCCCGCGACGATGCCCTATAACGCAAGCCAACTCTACTCGCGCAACCTGCACGCCCTGCTCTCGCCGTTTCTCAAAGACGGCGCGCTCGCGCTCGATCCCGACGACGAGATCGTTCGCGGTTCGTGCGTCGTGCGCGACGGCGCGGTGCTCACCGGAGGTGCCAAGTGACCGACGTCAACCACCTGATCGAATTGCTCACGGTGCTCGTGCTCGCCGTCTTCGTGGGCTTCGAGGTGATCTCGAAAGTTCCGACGACGCTGCACACGCCGTTGATGTCGGCGACCAACGCGATTCACGGCATCGTGCTCGCGGGCGCGATCGTCGTCACCGCCGCGTTCTTCGCGGGCGGCGGCTCGAACGCGTTCGTCACCGCGCTCGCGATCGTCGCGGTGACGCTCGGCGCGATCAACGTCTTCGGCGGTTTCGCGGTCACCGAACGCATGCTGCAGATGTTCCGGCGTAAGGAGGGCGGCAAGTGAACGTCGTCGCCTCGCTGCTCGATCTCGTCGCCATCGCGCTCTTCATCCTCGGCCTTCACTTTTTGAACGCGCCGCCGACGGCGCGCTTGGGCAACCGCCTCGCCGCGATCGGTATGTTCATCGCGCTCGTGATGGTGCTCGTGCAGACGCTCGGTATCGGCTGGTGGGCGATCGCGATCGGCACCGTCATCGGCGCCACGATCGGCGTCGTCGCCGCCGTTCGCGTGAAGATGACCGCGATGCCGCAGATGGTCGCGCTCTACAACGGCGCGGGCGGCGGCGCCGCCGCGCTCATCGGCGTGGTCGAGTACGCGGTCTTTCTCGCGAGCGGCCACGGGGCGCTCGATCCCGTGGTCTCGATCTCGCTCGTGCTCTCGATGATCATCGGTGCGATCAGCTTTGCGGGCTCGATCATCGCCTTCCTCAAATTGCAAGAAGTGATGACCGGTCGCCCGATCACCTATCCGGGCCAGCAGGTCGTCAACGCGCTCATTCTGCTCGCGATCCTCGGCATCGGCGGCTGGTTCGTCGCGACCGGCGGCGCGCTCCCGATCGGCGCGTTCTACGCACTGCTCGCCGCCGCGCTCGCGCTCGGCGTGCTCTTCGTGCTGCCGATCGGCGGCGCCGATATGCCGGTCGTGATCTCGCTGCTCAACTCGTTCACCGGTCTTGCCGTGGCGATCACCGGCTTCGAGATCGATTCGGTGCTGCTCATCATCTGCGGCGCGCTCGTCGGCGCGAGCGGTACGATCCTCACCGTCGATATGGGTCGCGCGATGAACCGCTCGATCACCAACGTCCTCTTCGGCGCCTTCGGCTCGGGCGACGGCAGCGAGCCCGCCGCAGCCGGCAGCGGCGGCCCGCAGAACGTGCGCGCCGTGAGCGCCGACGACGTGGCCGTGATGCTCGCGTACGCGAGCAAGGTGATGTTCGTGCCGGGGTACGGCATGGCGGTCGCGCAGGCGCAGCACAGCGTCAAGGCGCTCGCCGATCAACTCGAGGCGCGCGGCGTGCGCGTGCTCTACGCGATCCATCCCGTCGCCGGACGCATGCCCGGCCACATGAACGTGCTGCTCGCCGAAGCGAACGTACCATACGAGCAACTGCTCGACATGGAAGACGCGAACACCGAGTTTTCGACGACCGACGTGGCGCTCGTGATCGGCGCGAACGACGTCACCAATCCGGCGGCACGCAACGTGACGAGTTCGCCGATCTACGGCATGCCGATTCTCGATGTGGATAAGGCAGCGAACGTGATCGTGCTCAAGCGTTCGATGCGCTCGGGCTTCGCGGGCATCGACAACCCGCTCTACGAGATGCCGAACTGCGCGATGCTCTTCGGCGACGCAAAAGCCTCGGTCGACGGCCTCACCGCGGCGGTCAAAGCGCTGTAGTGACCGCGCATCGCCGCCACATCGCAAGCGGCAGCATCTGGGAGGAGCGCGTCGGCTACTCGCGCGCCGTGCGCGTGGGCAACCACGTGCACGTCGCCGGAACGACGAGCGACGGACCCGATGCCTACGTGCAAGCGAAGGGCGCGATCGCGAAGATCGAACAGGCGCTCGAAGAGGCCGGGGCTTCGCTCGACGACGTGGTGCGCACGCGTCTGTTCGTGACCGACATCGCCGATTGGGAACTCGTGGGGCGCGCGCACGCGGAGGCGTTCGCGGACG
This sequence comes from bacterium, assembly GCA_028869385.1. Lineage (GTDB taxonomy): Bacteria > Vulcanimicrobiota > Vulcanimicrobiia > Vulcanimicrobiales > Vulcanimicrobiaceae > REEB354. The sequence goes on along the minus strand of JAGWSR010000140.1, from coordinate 28,690 downwards.
TGCGGCCGGTTACGACGATGGTGGAGGTGAGTCGCTTGATCGCACCCGACCTCTACGTGGAGATCGAAGCGGACGCCTACATCGACCGTTGAACCTGCATCGCTACCTGCGGCGCATCGCCTACGGCGGCCCGCTCGACGTCTCGCGCGCGACGCTGCACTAGCTCCACCGCGCGCATCTCCTTGCGATCCCCTATGAGAATCTCGACGTCCAGTTCGGTCGGCGCGTCACGCTCGACGTCGCCGACGCCTATGCGAAGATCGTCGAGGGCGGACGCGGCGGCTGGTGTTATGAAATGAACGCGCTCTTCGCGTGGGCGCTGCGCGAGATCGGATTCGAGGTCACCTTCGTCGCCGCGGGCGTCGGCGCGCGCGAGCGGCCCGAGAACGCCTTCAACCACCTCGCGCTGCTCGTCGCGCTCGAGCGTCCGATGCTCGCCGACGTCGGCTTCGGCAACGGCTTCCTCACGCCGTTAGCGCTCGCGCCCGGGAGCGCGGGCGACGGGCGCTTCACCTTTCGCCTGGAGCGAATCGAAAGCGGCTGGCGCTTTCACAATCATGCGACCGCGGCCGATACCTACGACTTCACCGAAACGCCGCGATCGATCGGTGCGTTCGCCGCCAAGAGCGCGTGGCTGCAGCGCGATCCGGAGTCGCCCTTCGTGCAGAACCTCGTCTGCCATCGCTTCACCGACGAAGGCATCGTCTCGCTGCGCGGAGCCGTGCTCACCACGCTCACGCCGCACGAGGTGACCGAGACGATCGCGCAGTCGGCCGCCGAGCTCGCCGAGATGCTGCGCGCGCGCTTCGCGCTCGCTCCCGACGACGCGGACGCACTCTGGGAGCGCGTCGCCGAACGCCATCGCGCGTGGGTACGGCACCGCGTGCGCGGCTTCTAGCGGCCGTTACCTGCGCGTTACCCGCGGCCGCTAGGGTAGGGGCGTGGTTGCCTACCTCATCGCGAGTTCGATTCTTTTGTGCGCTTTCGGCATCGTTGCGGCGTCTCTCGTGCGCGCCCGCTCTCGCCGTCTCGCACTCGAAGCGACGTGCTCGCGCCTGGAGAGCGAACGGGACCGCGCGCTCGCGGCGGCGAGGCATGCGGAGTCCGACCTCCGCGCCGCCATCGAGCACGGCCGCGCCGAGCTCGCCCGCTATCTGCCCGCGCAGACGGCGCACGTTGAGCGCATCGCCGAGTTGGAGGCGCGCTGCGAGGACCTCGCGCGTCGCGCCGACGCCGCCGAATCCGATGCCGCGGCGAGCCGCACGCGCCTGTGCGGCCTGCGCGAAGACGGGAACGGATCGCTCGGCGAACTGGGCGGCGAGCTCGCGCGCCTGCGCGCGCTCGTGGACGACGCGATCGGGCACCTCGTCAAGAGCTTCACCAGCCTCGATCGCTGCATGCGCGAGCAGCGCGCGCTCCTCGACGACGCCGCGGGCGGTGGACGCGAACGACATCTCGAGCACTTTCTCCACGAAGTCTCGAACGTGTTCGCGCAGTTGGTCGAGCACGCGAGCGATTCGTCCGAGGTCGCGCTCGCCGTCGCCGCCACGATCGACGACGTCGCGCGGCACATCGAGTCGATCTTGGGCGCCTTCGACGAGGTCGAACACATCGCCGAGCAGACGAATCTCCTTGCGCTCAACGCCACGATCGAAGCCGCGCGCGCGGGCGATGTCGGACGCGGCTTCGCGGTCGTTGCCGCCGAGGTGCGAAAACTCAGCGCGCGCTCGAACGATTTCAGCCTCGACACGCGGCGCCGCGTTCAGGCGCTCGGCGCGGAACTCACCGAAGCCAAACGCCGCGTTCGCCAACTGACCGACCGCGACTCGTCCTTTGCCTCCGAAGCACGTGCTTCGTGGGATCGCCTCTCGAGCGAGATCCGCGCGGTGGATCGCGATACGCGCCACGTCTTAGCCGAGACCGAACGGCTCTCCGCGGCGACGCACGCGCACGTCAGCGAGGCGGTCACCTCGCTGCAATTCCACGATCTCTCCACCCAACTCATCGCGCACCTCGAACAACGCGCGACGCATCTGCGCGGGCTGCTCGACGACGGCACCCCCGCCCTTCCGACCCCGCTACGACGCGACGCGCCCGTTCACCAGCAATCGATGCTCGCGGGCAGCATCGAGCTCTTCGCCAGTTGACCGAAGTGGGATGACCGAACATGAAGACGATCCTCACCGTTGATGATTCTCCCTCCGTTCGCCAGATGGTCTCGTACACGGTGCGCTCCGCCGGGTACGACGTCATCGAAGCGAAGGACGGCGCCGAAGCGCTCGAACTGGCCCAAGGACGCAGCTTCGACATGGTGCTCACCGATCAGAACATGCCGCGCCTCGACGGCTTCGGCTTGATCGGCCAGCTGCGCAACGATCCGCGCTTCTCCGCGACGCCGATCATCATGCTGACGACCGAAGCGAGCGACGAGATGAAAGCCCGCGGAAAAGCGGTGCGCGCGACCGGATGGATGGTAAAGCCCTTCGACCCCGATACGCTGCTCGCGGTCATTCAACGGCTGATCGGCTGATGCCGATCGACATCTCGCGCTTTCACGAGAGCTTCTTCGACGAAGTCGCCGAGCATCTCGCGACCATCGAACGCATCGCCCTCGCCCTCGACGCGGACCCGCACGCCGATGCCGAGACCTACGACGAGCTCTTTCGCGCCGCGCACTCGATCAAGGGCGCGAGCGGCATCTTCGGCTTCGCCGAGATGGCCGAAGCGACGCACGCGCTCGAAGCGCTGCTCGACGCACTGCGTAACGGGGCGATCGAGCCGACCTCCGATGTGATCGCCGCGATCCTCGAGGCGCACGACGAGTTGCGCGCGCTGCTCGCGGCGTATCGCTCCCACGAACCGGCGAATGCCGATGCGCTCCACCACCTGCGCGTGCGCCTCGAGGCGACGCGCACCGGTGCGAACGCTCGCGCTCCCGTTCGCGAACGGCGCCTCATCGTGCGCGTGCGAACGGCTCGGCGCGATCACGAACGAGCCGCCACGCTCGCGAGCATCCGCGACGCGCTCGGCGCGATCGCGCGCGTCGAGGAGATCGCCGACGACGGAGAGACCTGGCGCGCGAGCGTCGTGGGGGCGCACGCCGCCGAACGGCTGCGCGAGATCCTGCTCTTCGCGACCGACGATCACGATCGCGTGGACGTCGAAGAAGCGGCCGAGGCCGCACCCGAGCCGAAGCCACTCGACGCATCGGCGTTCGGCTTTTTCGACGACGACGAGACGGCGGCGACGACTGCGCCGCCGACCGAGCACCGCAGTACCGCGCCGACGGCACGCGCGCGCGGCGAAAATGCCGAAGGTTCGTCCATTCGCGTCGATGTGAAGAAAGTCGACCAGTTGATCGACTTGGTCGGCGAGATGTTGATCGCGCAGGCCGCGCTCCAATCCTCGCTCGCCGAACTCGACGAAGTACGTCACCAAGAACTCTTGAGCGCGGCGGAGCGCCTCTCGCGCTACACGCGCGACGTGCGCGAAGCGGTGATGGGCGTGCGGATGCTGCCCATCGGCTCGATCTTCGCACGCTTTCATCGCCTCGTGCGCGATACCGCCCGCGATCTTGGCAAGAGCGTCACGCTGCAGACGGGCGGCGACGATACCGAACTCGACAAGGGTTTGCTCGAGTCGGTGATCGACCCGCTGACACACCTCGTGCGCAACGCCATCGATCACGGCATCGAATCTCCCGACGAACGCATCGCGGCGGGAAAGCCCGCTGCCGGAACGATCGCGCTGCGCGCCTACGAGCGCAGCGGAAACGTCTACATCGAGATCGCCGACGACGGGCGCGGCATCGACCGCGACCGCGTGATGGCGCGCGCGCGCGACGCCGGCATCGCGCTCTCCGACGATCCGAGCGACGACGAGATCTTCGGCTGCATCTTTCTCCCCGGCTTCTCGACCGCCGCGAGCGTCACCGAACTCTCCGGGCGCGGCGTCGGCATGGACGTGGTACGGCGCAACCTCGCGGCGATCGGCGGCCACGTGGACGTCGAGAGCGCCGCGGGCGCGGGCACCACAATTCGGCTACGTCTGCCGCTCACGCTCGCGATCCTCGACGGCTTGAGCGTGCGCGTCGGTGACGAGACGATGATTCTCCCGATCGCATCGGTGCGCGAATCCATCGTGCTCTCCGCGAGCGACGTGCACGTGGCCGCGGATCGTCCCTTCATCGCCTACCGCGACACCACGTTACCGCTGATCTTCATGAGCGACGACGCGCGCACGTCCGACGGAGAGCACGTGGCGCTCGTCGTCGAGCACGATCGGCTCGCCGGCGGCCTCGTGGTCGACGCGATCGAGGGACAGCATCAGGTCGTCATCAAGAGCCTCGAGGCGAACTTCCGCCGCGTCGAGGGTTACTCGGGCGCGACGGTGCTCGGCAACGGCCGCGTCGCGCTGATTCTCGACGTCAACGCGATCCTCACATCCGGTTCGTTCGGACACGAAGCCGTTCCGAAAGCGTCGTAACGATCCGCTCGAGCGGCACGATCTCGCAGGCCGCGCCGAGCGCGATCGCCGCCTTCGGCATGCCGAAAATCACGCAACTCGCTTCATCTTGCGCGACCGTGAAGGCGCCCGCGTCGCGCATCGCACGCAGGCCCGCCGCGCCGTCCGCTCCCATCCCCGTCAAGATCACCCCGAGCGCGTTCCCACCGGCGCTCGCCGCGACCGACGCGAAGAGCACGTCCACCGACGGGCGGTGCCGATTGACCGGCTCGTCCTGCGTGACCGACGCGACGTAGTCGGCGCCGCGGCGCACCACGCGCACGTGAAAATCGCCGGGGGCGACGTAGGCGTGGCCCGGCAGCAAGCGTTCGCCATCGCGTGCTTCCGCGACGTTGATGCGGCAACGCGCGTCGAGCCGCCGAGCGAATCCGGTCGTGAAGACCGGCGGCATATGCTGCGCGATCACGGTCGCGGGAGCCATCGGCGGAAACGCCTCGAGCAGCGCGGCGATCGCCTCGGTTCCGCCGGTGCTCGCACCGATCGCCAGGATCTTCTCCGTCGACTCGAACGCGACGCGGCGCGCCGGCGGCGACGCGTGGAGCTGACGCGGACGGGCATCCGCCGCGATGCGGATCTTCTCGACGATCTCACGCTCCAGCTCCCGGACGCCGTCGGCGATACCGACCGTCGGCTTGGCGACGAAGTCCACCGCACCCAACTCGAGCGCGCGCAGCGTCGCTTCGGCATTACGCTGCGTGAGTGAAGAGATCATCAGCACGGGCATCGGGCGAAGGCGCATGATCCGCTCGAGAAAGTCCAAGCCGTTCATGCGCGGCATCTCGACGTCGAGCGTCACCACGTCGGGGTTCTCCGCGCGGATGATCTCGCGCGCGGCGTAGGGATCGGCCGCCGCGCCGACCACGCGCATATCGGGCTGTGCGTCGATCATCTCGCGCAACAGCGAGCGAATCAGGGCTGAGTCATCGACGACGACGACGCGAATCATCCGATGATGTCGAAGATATCGACGCTGCCGTACTCGCGGCGCTCGGCCAGACGGCGTGCGTAGCGACCTTCGTGCTCCTGAATCGCCCCGGCATCGGCGCTCTCGTGACCGAGATAGCGCACGCGCGCATCGCCGTTCGTCGGCCAGAAGTGCACGCGGCGCGGCGCGTGCCCGCGCAGGTCCGAGGCGACGAGCGGAATGCGCTCCGTCTCGAGATACGCGGTCGCGAAGCGCGCGTTCTCCTCGCCGATCTCACGCGCGTCGAGCGCCGCGAGCACCGATGCGCCGCCGAAGAGCTTGGCAGCGAGGCGCGTGCGATCGCCGCCGCGGCGAATGATGCCGTTGACCAACATCTCCATCGCGTTGACGCCGTACCGGCCCGAGTACGACAGATACGAGATCGCCGCGCCGCCGTCGCCGGACTGCGAATGCGGCAGCATGAAGTGATTCATGCCTCCCACGCCGCTTTCGGTATCCCAAATGCACGCGGCGACGCACGAGCCGAGCACGGTTACGAGCATCTCGCCGTCCGTCGCGATCGCGAATTCGCCCGGCAGCAGTTTGAGGCCGTCGCAGTCGAATCGGCGATCGAAGTAGTGCTCCATCTCTTCAGCCCGCTCGCGCGTACATCGTGCGCCCGCGAATGCGGTATAGATCGCTCGCGTAGAAGAGCGATTCCGCATGTCCCGTGCAGAGCAGACCGTCGGGTTCGAGCACGCCGTGCATCCGTTCGACGACGCGCCGCTGGTCGTCGCGGCCGAAGTAGATCAGCACGTTGCGCACCAGGATCACGTCGAAGGGTCCGAGGCTCGGCCACGCGCGATCGAGCAGGTTGAATTGTTGGAAGCGCACGTGCGCGGCCACCTCGGGGCGAATCCGGCAGAGCCCCTGGCGCGAACCGACGCCGCGTTGAAGGTAGCGCTCGCGGAGTTGCGGCGGCACCTTCGCCGCTCGCTCGATCTCGTAGGTGCCGCGCGCCGCGCGCGAAAGTACGTCGCTATCGAGGTCGGTGGCGAAGATCTCGAACGCGAAGCGCTGCGTGCGGGCAACGTCGCAGAGCGTCATCGCGACGCTGTACGGCTCCTCGCCGCTCGAACACGCCGCGCTCCAGATACGCATCGGATGCTTCTCCGTCCAGGCGCGCGCGCGCGCGGCGATCGCCTCCATGTGATGCGGCTCCCGAAAGAATGCGGTAATGTTAGTCGTGAGGGCGTTGACGAACTCGCGTTGTTCGACCGCGTCGCTCTCGACGATGCGAAAGTAGGCGGCGAAGTTCGGTACCCGCAATCGGCGCATCCGCCGCGCGAGCCGGTTGTACACGAGTTCGCTCTTGTTCTCGCCCAAGCGAAGGCCGGCGAGCGCGCAGAGCATACTGCGCGCTCGCTCGAACGTGGAGTCGTCGAACGCGAACTCTCGCGCTAGAAGCTCTTCCACTCGTCGTCGTCCTCGCGATCCGCAACGACCTTGGGTGCCGCGACCACCGTCGCCCCGTGGCCGTTCGAACGGCCGTTCTTCGCGCGGGCCGAACCGTTACTGCGCAGCGGTTTGCGGGGTTCGAGCACGGGCTTTTGCACGGGAGCGGCGGCGACGATCGGTTGCGCGGGCGCCGAGGCGCGTGCGATCCGAAAGACCGCGACCGCGTTGACCAGATTACCCGACTGCTCCTCGAGCGACCCCGCGGCTGCGGCAGCCTCTTCGACCAGCGCCGCGTTCTGCTGCGTGACCTGGTCCATCTGCGAGACGGCGTCGTTCACTTGCTCGATCCCGGCGAGTTGCTCTTTCGACGCCGCGGCGATCTCCGCCATGATATCGGTGACGCGCTTGACCGCCTGCACGATCTCGTCCATCGTGCGACCCGCTTGATCCACGAGTCGGCTGCCGCTCTCGGTGCGATCCACCGAATCGTTGATGAGCGCCTTGATCTCCTTAGCCGCAGCGGCGGAGCGCTGCGCGAGGTTGCGCACCTCACCCGCGACGACCGCGAAGCCGCGACCCTGTTCTCCCGCACGCGCGGCCTCGACCGCGGCGTTGAGCGCGAGGATGTTCGTCTGGAACGCGATCCCGTCGATCACACCGATGATGTCGCCGATCTTACGCGCGCTGTCGCTGATCGATCCCATGGTCGTCACGACCTGCGAGACGACGTCGCCTCCGCGCACGGCGATCTCGCTCGCGCCGATCGCGAGTTGGTTGGCTTGGCGGGCGTTATCGGTGTTCTGCTTGACGGTCGAGAGCAGCTCTTCCATCGAAGCCGCCGTCTCTTCGAGGCTCGAGGCCTGCTGCTCGGTGCGCGCCGAGAGATTCGAATTGCCGGCCGCGATCTCGCGCGCCGCGGTGTTGACCACTTCGACCGACGAGCGGATACGATCCACCACGTCGTTCAGGCTCGCGACCGTCGCGTTCGAATCGTCTTTGAGCTTGCCGAACGTTCCGAGATACTCGGCGGTGATCGCCTCGGTGAGATCGCCCTTCGCGAGTGCGGCGAGCACCCGCGCCACGTCGTTCAGGCCCTTGTCCGCCGTCTCCATGAGCGTGTTGAGCCCTTCGACCATCGCGCGGAAGCTGAACTGATAGGCTCCGGCGTCGCCGCGCGCCGAGAAGTCGCCGCGCGCCGCAGCGTCCACGAGGCCGACGACCTCGCCCGCGATCGACTCGAAGCTCGCTTTGATCTTATCCACGGCGTCGGTGATTTTCGCCTTGGTTCCCGGCAGCCGATCCATCTCGATCGCGAAGTTGCCGAGCGCGTACTGCGTCACCACGTCGACGACGCGCATCTTCACCGCGATGTGCGACTGCACGAGATCGTTGACCGATTGCGCCATGTCGCGATACGCGCCCGAGAAGCGGCTCGCGTCCATCTGGTACTCGATCATGCCGAGCTCCATGTGCTGACGCGACATCTCACCCTGCGCCGCGATGAATTGCTGGAGCAGCGCGACGGTGGCGTTCGAGTACTCCTTGAGCGTTCCGAAGGTTCCCGGATACTCGCCCTCGATGCGCTGCGTCAGATCACCGGTCGAAATGGCGCGCAGCATGCGCAGCACGTCGGTGAGACCGACGTCGGCCGTATCCACCAGCGCGTTGAGTTGCTCCATCATCGTCCGGAAACTGTTCTGGTAGCGCTCGACGTCCGCGCGAGCCGTGAAGTCGCCGCGACCGGCGGCGCCCGCGAGGCCCGAGACGTCGCTCGCGACGGCTTCGAAGCTCGCCTTGACGCGATCGATCGCCTCGGTGATGCGCGCCTTGGTGCCCGGAAGGCGATCCATCTGCACGGTGAAGTCGCCCTCGGAGTAGCTCGTGACGATCGACACCACGCGCATCTTCACGTCGATGTGCGACTGCACCAAATGGTTGATGGACTGCGCCATCTCCCGGTATGCGCCCGGGAAGCGATCGGCATCGATCTTCTGCTCGATCATGCCGAGCTCGGTGTGCTGCCGCGACATCTCCGCCTGCGCCGCCATGAAGCGTTCGAGCAGCGCGATCGTCTCGTTGGCGTGCTCCTTGAGCGCGCCGAAGATGCCGGGATACTCGCGCTGGATGCGCTGCGTGAGGTCGCCGTTCGCGATGGCGCCGAGCATGCGCTGCACGTCGCGCAAGCCGACGTCGGCCGTCTCCATGAGCGTGTTCAGGTTCTCCATCATGGTACGGAAGCTGTTCTGATACGTCGCCGCGTCGCCGCGCGCCGAGAAGTCGCCCTTGGCGGCGGCGTTCGCGAGCGCCGAGACCTCGGCCGCAACCGATTCGAAGCTCGCTTTGACCTGGTCGATCGCGGCGCTAATGCGCGCCTTGGTGCCGGGTAGGCGCTCCATATCCACCGAAAAGTCGCCGCGGGCGTAGCGGCTTACGACGTCGACGACCTGCATCTTCACGTCGATGTGCGCCTGCACGTGGCGGTTGATCGCGTCGGCGATGCGCGCGTACACGCCGCTAAAACGCGCGACGTCGATTTTCTCTTCGATCATGCCGCGCTCCATGTGAGCGCGCATCACCTCGGCGAGCGCGTCGTAGAGCGCATCGATCGCTCCGGCATATATGCGGCGCGAGCGGATGTGAACGAACGCGCCGACGGCGACGCCGGCAACGACGGCGGCGATCGCCGCCTCGACCAAACAGCGAATATCCATGACTCGTGTCTATCCTCCTACAGCGGCGTGCGTTACCGCGGCAACCAGTTGCATGTCGCGGCTCGTCATCAGTCGCTCGATGTCGATCAAGAGAATCATGCGCTCGTCGAGCGTTCCGACCCCGTCCAAATAGTTCGCATCAACTTGGGTGCCGAGCGTCGGAATCGGCTTGACGTTATCCGGCGTGAGCGCGACCACGTCGGAGACGCCGTCGACGACGATCCCGACGACGCGCTCGGCGACGTTGAGAATGATCGTGACGGTAAATTGGTCGTACTCGGCGCGCGCGAGGCCGAATTTCAGGCGCATATCGACGATCGGCACGATCGTCCCGCGCAGATCGATAACGCCCTTAATGAACTCGGGCGTGTTCGCGATCTTGGTAACGGTACCGTAGCCGCGAATCTCTTGCACCTTGAGAATGTCGATGCCGTACTCTTCATCACCAAGCCGAAAGCTCAAGATCTCGCGCGTGCCGGCATTCGCATCCGTTGCGGAAAGCGCGTGCGTGAGCGTCGTCATACAACCACGTCCTCCATTCCATCACGATCCTACGCGATACGCGGAAACCGACCGGTAACGGCTAACGCCGCAGGTGCCGCCGTTCGAACGGCTCGCGCGGAACCGGCTTTCCGTAGAGGTAGCCCTGCGCGAGCGGACAGGTGATCCCCGCGAGGATCTCCGCCTGCTCGGGCGTCTCGACGCCTTCGGCGATCACGCTCAGGTCGAGACCGCGCGCCATCGCGAGCAGCGCGGCGACAACCTTGCGATCGTGCGGAATCTCCACCAGCCGCGTGACGAAGAGTCGGTCGAGCTTCAGCACCGAGATGTCGAGTTCGCGGAGCATCGAAAGCGAGGTGTAGCCCGCGCCGAAATCATCGACCGCGATACCGACGCCGTGCGCGCGCAGGCGCTGCAAGTTCTCGCGAATGCGCTCGATACTGCGCACGACCTCGGCGGTCTCGGTGATCTCGAGGCAGAGGTGGATCGGGTCAACCTCGAGCGCATCGAGCAGCGAGAGGACGAGCGCCGCGAATCCCGGGCGCTCGAACTGCCGCACCGATACATTGACGTTGAGCACGAAGCCGGTGCCCTGGAGCCGCTCACCCCACGCTCGCAGTTGCGAGAGCGCGTCCATCAGCAGCAGCGACCCGAGCGCGACGATCAGCCCGTTGCGCTCGCTCTCGTCGATGAATGCCTCGGCGCCGAGGATCCCCTGGACGGGGTGGTTCCAACGCGCGAGCGCCTCGGCACCCACCACTTTGCCGTCGGCAACCCGTACGATAGGCTGAAAATGAAGGTCGAACTCGTGACGCTCGACGGCTGCCGCCAACTCGGCGTACCGGTCGTCGCCCTTCACGATGCGCAGCTCCCTCACGAGCCCACCCTACGCCCGGGCGGTGACGGCGCGGTAACGGAGGGTTTACGCGACCTTCTCGATTTGGAGATATCTGCCGACAATAGTTAGGTAGAGATCCTCGACGTCCGCGCGTCTTTAGCGTGGGCGTCCTCGTCATCGGCCTTCGACTCCGAGGAGATACGGCGATCGTCTATCGTACCGGGCTTCACGCGCGCATCGCGAATCTGCAGCCGTCGCTGCTTCGCTTGACGGCGCCCGCGGGCTACGGGAAGAGCGCGATGCTGGAACAGCTCGCCCGCGACGGCCCGTCCATCTTCATTCCACATCTGAACAATCTCGATCCGTGCGCGATCCCGGACATCCTTACCCGGTGGAGCGCGATGCCGCGCGGCGCGCGCCTCATCATCGATAACGCCGATGCCCTCGCAACGGATCGCGAACGCCTGATGCGCGCTTGCGAACGGCTCCTCGTCGAGCGACCGGAGGGCAGTTGCCTCGCCTTCGCAGGCCGCGAGCCCGCATACTTCTACGAGCGCGCGGTCGCTCCGCACGACGTGCTCGTGCTCGGCGCGAACGACCTGCGCTTTGCGCACGCGGAGATCGCGGAGATCTTCGCCGCGACCGATCTTCCGTGGCAGGCGCTGCACCGGATCGAGCAGATCGCGCACGGCTGGCCCGCGCTCGTGCTCTTCATGCGGCGCCTCCACGACGAGGGTCGACTCGAAGGCTTTCTCGCCGATCCACTCGAGAGCGCCGCGATCGACGAGCTCTTCGGCTACCTGCGACACGAATTACTCGCGCCGCTCGCGCCCGAGTTGCGCGCGGCGCTGCTCCTGATCTCCGCGGCACCCGACCTCCACGTCGGCGACCTGCCGGCCACGGCCGAGCAGCTTCCGCAGCCGCGCGCGTTCGCCGAGCTCGAAGCCCGCGGAATCGTGACGCGCGTCGAAGAGGCGATCGAAGTTCCTTGGATCGTTCGCCACATCTTGCGCAGGCGCGCGAGTCGGCCATCCGAGTTGCTCTCGCGACTCGCCGAAACGGTACTCGGCTTCGGCGACCACGTGCGCGCCGCCGAGCTCTATCTGGAGACCGGAAAGGAACGCGAGGCCGCACGGTGCCTCGCCGAGGCGATGGAGGGTTCGCACGCGCCCGACGCACGTCGGCTACACGCGGCGATCGCTCGGCTCTCCTTACCGATGCTCTGCCGCCATCGTGAGCTCTGGTGGACGGCCATCGAGAACGTCATCCACGGCGAAGCGCTCGATCCGAGCATTCCCGCGACGACCGCGGCGGCACTCGCCGAACACGCGCACGCAGTCGGTGGGCGCGACGGTGCGACGATGCTCGTTACGAGCGGACTGCTCGCGTTGCACGACGGTCGGGTGGCGCATGCGCGCCGCATCTTTACGACGATCTTCGGATCGACCGAGAGCGACGAAGCGCGGTTCAGAGCCTTCGTCGCCGCGGCGCTGTCGCTCGTTGAGGCGTTCGCCGCGAATGCGGCCGACTCGGAACGGTGGTGGTCGCGCGCCTGCGAGCTTGCGGCCGACGCGCCGACGCGATTTTCCGCAAAGCGCTTTCTCGCGCGCATTCGCATCGTGTGCGATCGTTCGGAACTCGCGGCGTCGTGGGCGGAGATTCGCACGCTCTTCGATACCGTGCTCGCCCATGCGGGCGGCACCGTATCCGTGCGTTGCGCGCAGTCGCTCTTTAACGCGGGATTTCTACTCGACGACCGCGAGGCGAGCGAGTACGCGCTACGCGAGCTGCAAGCACTTCGCACGACCACGCCAGATCGCGTGGAGCCGCTGCTCGCACTCTACGGCGAGGGCGTGCTGCCGCGATGCACGCGACTTCGCGTGCATCTCGTGCATCACGCGATCGCCATCGACGTGCTCCAACGCAAAGGCGATATCGCCGCGGCGCGTGCGCTACGCGACCAGGCGCAGTGCCTGCTCGCCCGAACGGAAGACTCCCAGGTGCGAGCGCTGATCGATCGTGCCGCGAGACGCCTCGAGGCGCCCCGCGGGCGGGAGGCGACGCCGTCTTCCACACCGCGCACGCGCTCGCTCGAACTCGCGACCGGCCGCTGCGTGGACGGATCCGACTCCGTCGTGCTCCCGGATCGCTCGGTCCAATTGCTCGCGTTGCTCGCATTGCGCGCGCGCCCCGTCTCGCGCGACGAACTCTCCGACGCGCTGTGGGACGACCTCGACGCGAAGGCTCAGCAGAACGCGCTCAAAACCTGCGTGCATCGCACGCGCGCCCTCATCGACGGCGGGCGCGGCGTGTTGCTCTCCGTGCGCGACGGCTATGCCGTCTCCAACCTCACCCTCGACGTCGTGGAGGCAGAACGGCGGACGCTCGCGAGCACGATGGAGGATTCGGAGTTGCTCGCGCTCGCCGAATTGCTCGAGCGCGGCCTTCCCTCGCACATGCGGCGATTCGAATGCTTCGCTGCGCTCGCCCAGCGCCTGCGCGATGCGGCGGAGCGCTCGTGGATGCATCTCGGGAATCAAGCGATCGCAACGCAGCACCGCGAGCTCTTCGACCGCGCGGTTGGGGCGCTCGGCGCGCACGACCCGCTCCACGAAGCGGCGATCTCGCTCGCCATCCGCTGGCATCTCGCGCGTGGCGAGCGCTCGAGCGCCGAAGCGACATTCGAACGCTTTCGCCGTTCCGCGCGACGCGATATCGCCGCCTCGAGCGCGGCCCTCGAACGGCTCCTCCGGGAGAGCGCCTCGTAGTCCCAGTATCCCGACCACCCGGTGAGTGAACTTTTGCTGTAGGAAAGCCGACAAAAGTTACTACGCGGAACCGGGTCCGCGGGGAGCGAGAGCCTCAAGCATGGATCTCATTCGTAACGGCCTTCTGCAGCGCATCGAGCGCGCGACGCCGCGCGTCGTGCGCATCGTCGCGCCGGCGGGCTACGGAAAGAGCGTGCTCTTACGGCAGATACGTACGCGGCATGGCGCGCGCGTCGTCGATCTTCGGCGCGCCGACGCTCCACGCGACGCCGCGATCGAGGCGTGCCGCGACCTTGCCGACGATCCAGGGGCTGCGCTCGCGATCGACCACGCGGAGCTCCTCGACTGCGCTACGATCGCCGAACTCGCGCCGCTCCTCGACCGCGACCTCGGCCCACCGCTCCTGCTCGCATCGCGCCAGCCGATCGCGCTCGAACGGCACGTGCCGCCGCACCGCATGCTCACGCTCGGCTCCGAAGACCTGCGCTTCACGCGCGACGAGATCGCCCTCGTACTGCATCGCGGCGATCACGATGCCGCGCATGTCGGCGCGATCGAACGACTCACGCGCGGCTGGCCGATGCTCGTCTTCTTTCTCGAACGCCTGGCGCGCGAAGGCGCGCTCGATCTCGCCTCCAATGCGTTTCGCTCGCACGCTTCGATGCGTGAGCTCTTCGCATTCCTGCAGCGCCATCTTTACGACGGACTCGACGGCGCGCAACACGACGCGCTCGTCCTCGCTGCCGCCGTTCGCGATTTTTCCATCTGCGATCTCGACCTCTTCGAAGGCGCGGTCGAGTTCGCGCAGGCATTCGCCGATCTCGAAGATCGCAGTCTGCTGGTACACCGCGCGGGCCTCTGGGATGTCTCTCCGATGGTCCGCATGCTCGTTCACGATCGTGAGCCGCACGAGAGCCGCCGCCTGGTACGCAAACTCGCGCGCGCGCACGCGCGCGCCGGTAACGACGCGCGCGCGGTCGAGCTCTTTCTCGACGGCGACGACGTCGAAGACGCCATCGAGATCGCCGAACGCGCATGCGCGGCCGGCACGACCGACACGCCCGAGTGGAGCGCGGCGATCGCGCGGCTTCCGTTCCAAGAACTCTGCCGACACCGATCGCTCTGGTGGATCGTCCAGCCCGCGCTCTTCCATTTCGCGCACGATCATCCGTATCGCGCCGCCGCCGCACGCGACATCCCGCTCGGCGAGGATTCCGAAGCCGCCAATGCCGCGCTCCTGACGCGAGGCATCTTCGCAATCCTCGACGGCGACAACGAACGCGCGGTGCGCATCCTCGCGACCGTCGTTCACGAACTCGGACGCGAGCCCGACCAGCGCTTCCGCGCCATCGCTCACGCCTATCACTTCGTCGCCGCGGCGCGCGTCGGCCAAGCGGAGATCGCGGAACGAGCTTGGGCAAGCGCACTCGCTGCCGATGCAGGTATCGCGACGACGTTCGCACTCGAGCATCTGCTTCAGCGCTATCGCGACGCACTTTTCGCCGATGTCGACGCGGCTTGGCCGACGCTGCGCGACGAGTACGACCGGGTCGAGGCGAGCGCGGCGCTTCGCGGACGCATTCGTTGCGCCAAGGGCCTCGCGACGATCGCACGGATCGGCAACGCCCCCGAGGCCCTCGAGTACGCACTCGCCGACTTGCGCGCGCTGGCCGACGACGACCCCGCGACCGTCGGCCCTCTGGTGGAGCTCTTCGAGCGCGGCACGGTTCCGGAGCACGCGCTCCAGCCGGGCCAGCGCGCGCTCGACCTCTACGTCGCCGCGCTGGTGACCGCGAGCCGTGGCGATCGCCCCGGCGCCGTGGAATTGCTCGAACGCGCTCGCCGCGTCGCGGACGGAAATCCCGATCCGCTGCTCGCTCGCGCCGATGCGCTCGTCGCGGCGCAGATCGGCACGCCGCTCGACGTGCGACCCGTGCTGCACGTCGTCGCCGGCAGCTTGATCGGCGACGGCGCACCGACGACGCTCCCAGATCGCTCGATCGAATTGCTCCTACTCTTACGGATGCGAGGCGGCGCGGCGACGCGCGAGACGCTGCAAGACGCACTCTGGAACGATCTCGTACCCGATTCGCGCCGCAATGCCCTGAAGAGTTGCATCCATCGAACGCGCACGCTGCTCGGTGCATGCGCGGGAGCGCTGATCTCGACCACGACGGGCTACGCGCTCGCCGGCCTTCGCATCGACATTCTCGAGGCGCACGAGCGCTGCACGACGCTCCTCGCGAGCGACGCGAACGGCGTCGATCCCGAAGCGCTCTCGAGCGCGGCGACGCAGATTCAAGACGGGCTCCCCGCGCACTTTCACGCGCACGACGTCTTCGTTTCGTTGCACCACGAGCTGCTGCGAACGGCGCAAGCCGCGTGGATGCGCGTGGGTGACATCGCCATCGCACGAGGCGACTCGCTCCTCGTCAGACACGCGATCGAGGCGCTGCGCGCGATCGACGAATACGACGAGGGCAGCTACGCGCTCGCGATCTCGGCCGCGCTCGCGCGCGACGATCGCGACGACGCGCAGCGCGAGTTTCGGGCCTACGCGACGTTGCTCGAACGCGAACTCAGAACCGCTCCGAGCGAAGAACTGCTCGCGCTCTTGCGTGCCTGATTACTCGTCGCGCGAGAGCCAGGCGAGCGCGAGCACGACGAGCGGCACCGCGATATCGCCGACCCACAAGAGTGCTCCCGCGTTGTTCGGCGCCGTGTCGTGAAGGACGATCAGCATGTTGATGTGCTGTGCGGCGGCGGCGAGCAAGAAGATCGAGTACGGCAGCGTCAGCGCGATGCGAAATTCGCGGCCGCGCCATAACGATGCGAGTGCGACCGCACCATACCCCATCTCGAACCAGCCGAGCTCGTATTGAAACGGACTGTTCTGCCAGCCGATGCTCGCCGCCGCCATTTGCCCGGCATATGCGTGAAAGAACCCGCCGTAGATGTTCCCGATGCCGTAGAGATAGAAGAGCAATTCGCCCCACACGATGAACGAGGCGCTGAACGGCCGACGGCTCATCCGCGCTCGACGGATCTTGACGATCGACGTGACGACGGCGATGGCGAGCAGCACGATGACGAAGTTCGAGAGAATGGCCCCGATGATGTCGCCCACGATCATGGCACGTCTCCTTTCAGATGAGCGGTTACGATGTCGAGCAATCCGACGTGCTCGTCGCCGCGCGAGTTCCAGACCCACGGGTCGTAGAGATAGTCCGAGTGCAGCATGGGATGCATCGGCGACGCGCGCCTGCGGCCTCGCTCGTTGCGGCAGAGTTCGCGCCGCGCGTCGTAGGACCGAATCTCGTTACAGATCGGATCCTGAAAGTACCAGTAATTGCACCAGAAGATCTTGCCGCCGTTCGTTCCGCGCAGCGCGGAGGGATCGGCGGTGAAGAGTTCTTCGTAGACTTCGCGGCTCCAACGCTCGAACGATGCGGTCGTCGACGCGCCCTGCACGTCGAAGAAGTACTTCGTCTTTTCGAGCGACGAACCGAGCATGGCAAACGCTCGGATGCGCGCGAACTCCTCCGGCCGCAACGCGCCCTGCAGCGAGAGCTGGTAGAGACGCACGAGCGCGTCGGCGGCGATCGTCGCGCCGAGACTGTGGGCGAGCACGAGCACGCGATCGTACCGACGACCGCCGGAGAGTTGCGGCGACACGGCACGCGCGATCGCCGCGACCGTCGTATCGAGGATGGCGTCGCGCATCTGATAGAAGGTCGAGTCGTTCTCGTCGCGCGTCGTATAGATCTGCACGTCGCCGAAGAAGTCCACCACAAAGCCGACTAACAGCGCGTACCCGAGTTGGAACGCGACGAAGATGGTGACGAGGAAGCCGATCCCCGGCAAGCCGAGCGTCCCATTCGGAAAGCGCACCGTCGCCATTTCGTATACGAACGCACCGCCGAGCGCGAGGAGCACCCCGATCGGCAAGATGCGACTGAGCAGCGCGATGCGATTGCGCGCGAGCGCGCGACGTTGCACGATCGTCTTCCAGATCGCGGCGAAGGCCTGGCCGAGCAGAAAGCCGCCGACGATGCCGACGACGAGCCACACGCCGATCTTGATCGGAATGCCGTGAACGCTCGCGTTGGCGTCGAGGGCACTGATGAGCGCGCCCGCATCGGACTGCCGCAGGAGGCCGGTGACGCGTCCGATTCGCACGAGGGATTCCCACGCGCCGGTGAGCGAGAGCACGAAGAGCGCGAAGGCGAGCGCCATCGTGCCCCCGATGAACCCATAGTCGAAGAGTTGCTTCTGCCAAGTCGCGTCGTATCGCGCGGTCGTGTTGAACGGCGTAAAGACGATGCGCAGGATCCAATTGATCAGCGAGATCCAATTCGTGCGGCGTTTGGTGATCGGACTCCAGTAGGCTTCGATCACGTCGAACGTCGGGCCGTCGAACGCTTCGGGATCGGCGCCGCGGTACACGCGGCTGATCGTCGGCTCGGGATCTTTATCTCCCGGCTGCAACACGTTGCCCGGGTTGATGATGCCCACCCGCCAGGCTTCGTCGCCCTCGCGTTCGTTCAATCGGTCGCGCAAGAGCTCGGCGCATTGATCTTGGAATTCGTACCTCGGATGCGCGGCGACGCCGTGCACCACGACGAGCGCGACGCGCTCGTGCTTTAGATCCTCCACGCGCTCGCGTTCCACGTGGGCAGGAAGGCGTTGGGCGCGAAGCCGTGGAGCCGGTCGCGATACGCATAGATGTAATCGGCGTTGAAGAGGTAGAGCAGCGGAACCTCGCGCGCGACGATACGGCCGATGCGCGCGTAGATCGCCCGGCGCGCCGGCCGCGAGACGGCCGCGAGCGCGGCGCGTTCGAGCGCGTCCACGCGCGGATCGCACCACCGCATGTAATTCGACGCGCCGTCGCACGCGAGCACGAACGAATCATCGGGATCGGCACCCAACGTGAAGGGCACGTAGGCGAGGTCGAAATTTCCGCTCGCGAGCGTTCCCGTCTTGGGCAAAAAGAGCTGAGCGTTGCTCACGCTCTTGATCGTCACGTCGATGCCGCGCGAGCGCAACTCGGCCTGCACGGCGGTTGCCACGCCGACGCCCGTACTGGACTCCGGAAACTGCACGTAGGTGAGGCGCAGCGGTACGCCGTGCTTCGCGCGCATCCCGTTCGCGCCGCGAAGCCACCCGGCGGCGTCGAGCAGCGCGTCGGACGCATGCGGATCGTAGGACGGCTGCGCGATCTTCGGATCGTACGCCCACGAAAACTGCGGCTGCAGCACGTTCGTCACCGGGTAGGCGCCGAGGGTGATCTTCCGGCTGATGCCCGCGCGGTCGATCGCCATTGCGAGGGCGCGACGCACGCGCACGTCGCCGAGCGGTGCGTGCGCCGTGTTGAAGACCAGCGCCGCGACGACCGCGGTCGGTGTGGTTTGGAAGCGTACGTGCGGCGAGCGCGCCACGATCGCGCGCTGCGACGGCGCGATCAGATTCCAATCGAGCGCACCGGACTGGAGCAACACGAGGTTCGTCGAGGGGTTGGGCGCGATGCGCAGTTCGAGACGCTTGACCGTAGGCGCGCCGCGCCAGTAGCGCGGATTCGCTTCGTACACGAGGCGTTCGCCGCGATCCCAAGCCACGAAGCGGAAGGGTCCGTCGCCCACGGTCGGTGCGGCGCCGAAGGGCGCGGTCGCGAGCGGCTGTTGGTCGCGCAGCACGTGCGCGGGCAGCACGAACTGCGGCGCCGTTCCGTACGAAAAGTACGTCATCGCCGCGGGCGCCCACGCGCGGCGCAAGTGCAGCACGACGGTATGCGCGTCGGGCGCGCTCGCGCGGTCGATGAGATCGTAGCCCTCGTGCGAGCGCACGGGATTGCGCGGGTCCAAGATCGCGTGCAGCGTGAAGAGCACGTCGGCGCTCGTGACCGGCACGCCGTCGCTCCAGACGACCCCGCGGCGCAGGTGGTAGGTGATCGTGCGCCCATCGGGCGAGACCCCGCCGTTCTCCGGACTCGGGATGCGGTCCAACAAGGCGGGCACGGGGTGCCCCTGCGCGTTCAGATCCACGAAGGGCTCGAAGGCCAGGCGGGCCACCTGGAGCTCCACGGAGGAGGCATCGGGATGGGCAAAGAGCGGGTCGAGCGTCGCCGGATCGGCGGCGAGCGCGAACCGCACGGTCCCCGGCTCGGGGGCGGGCACGCTCCCACCGCGGGTGCAGCCGGCAAGCACGAGCACGGCGAGGGCGAGGAGGCGGCGCAATCCCATCGAGCGCCCCTTCGCCCTCGCTGGCCTGGCTCCTTAAGACGAGGCCTTGCGCCGAACAAATCGTTGGTGGTATAGTCCGATTGCCGAATACTATTTGGCAAAATTGCGAATTTAGCAAACATGATTCAAGCAAACGACGAACTGGACGAGCTCGACCTGCAGCTGCTCGAAGCGCTGCAGAAGAATGCCCGTTCCACCTTCGCCGAGCTCGGCGCGCTCGTCGGCCTCAAGGCGCCGGCCGTGCACGACCGCGTGAAGCGCCTGGAGGCGCGCGGACACATCCGCGCCTACTCCGCGCAGCTCGACGGAAAGCGGCTGGGGCTCGAACTCATCGCGTTCGTAAGTTGCTACACGACGCCCGACTGCGAGTACGACGCCTTTACCACCGCGCTCGGCAGCATGCCGGAAGTCTGTGAGATTCACTCGGTCGCGGGCGAAGAGAGCTTCGTCTGTAAAGTCGTCACGCGCTCGACGCAGCATCTCGACGAGCTGCTCGGACGCCTGAAGACGATGCGCGGCATGGCTCGCACCAAAACGACGATCGTTCTTTCCACCCCATTCGACCGCGGAGGCATCTCGGTTCTTTCATGAGCATCGCATTCGAACGCACGGTTCATCCGCTCGGCACGCATCGCGTGGTCGAGCCGGCCGGCGCCATGCCGCAGAGTGCGTGGAAGCTCGACAACACGCCGGTCGCGTTCGAGAACGAGATCCTCTGCGACGTCGAAGTACTCAACATCGACTCCGCGTCGTTCAAGCAGATTCACGACGCGTGCGAGGGCGATGCCGAGCGCATCAAGGAGCACGTGCTCGCGAACGTGCGCGAGCGCGGCAAGCAGCACAATCCCGTCACCGGCAGCGGCGGCATGTTCATCGGCTACGTGCTCAAAGTCGGCGAGAATCTCCGCGAGCAGATCGATCTGAAGGCGGGCGACCGCATCGCCTCGCTCGTCTCGCTGACGCTCACGCCGCTCTACATCGAGGCGATCACGAAGATCGACGTCGCGACCGGCCGTATCTGGATTCGCGGCAAGGCGGTGCTCTTCGCATCGGGCCTATGGGCGAAGCTGCCGACCGATATCGACGAGAACGTCGCGCTCGCCGTCCTCGACGTCGCGGGCGCGCCCGCGCAGACCAAGCGCATGTGTAAGCCGGGGCAGACGGTCGTGGTGATCGGCGCCGACGGCAAGAGCGGCATGCTCTCGTGCGCGCAGGCCAAGGCGCAGGTCGGCGAGAGCGGCCGCGTGATCGGCATCGCACCGTCGGCCGAAACGCCGTCCGCGAAGCTACTCCAAGAGGCGAAGCTCGTTGACGCCTTCGTCGTCGCCGACGCGCGCAACGCGCTCGAGATCGGCGACAAGGTCGCCGCAATCGCGCCCGAACTCGCGGATATCACGATCAACTGCGTCAACGTGCCGAACACCGAGCTCGGCTCGATCCTCGCGACCAAAGAAGACGGGATCGTCTACTTCTTCTCGATGTCCACCTCGTTCACGGCGGCGGCGCTCGGTGCCGAAGGCGTGGGCAAAGACGTCACCATGATCGTCGGCAACGG
The DNA here is from genome assembly GCA_028869385.1 of bacterium. GTDB lineage: Bacteria > Vulcanimicrobiota > Vulcanimicrobiia > Vulcanimicrobiales > Vulcanimicrobiaceae > REEB354. Next base: position 7,189 of record JAGWSR010000140.1, on the reverse strand, counting down.
CTACGCGCGCGGGCACGCCGACACGGCCCTCCAGACCCTGCGCGACAATCCACGAATCCGCGCGTACTTCGACGAGAAGTACGCCGCCACCAAATAGAGGCAGCAATGAGCGAGATTCAACACCTCAAGCCCCAAGTCGAATCGTCGTACTTCGAGTACAAGAATCTCAAGAGCGGCGAGTTCTGGCGTCACGTGCCCGCATACGCGGAGGTCGACGAAGCGACGTTCCTCGATCACCTCTGGCAGCAGAAGAACGCGGTGAAGACGCCGCAAGAGCTGCTCGAAGCGATCAAAGATCTCTGTTCGCCCGAATTCTTCGCCGACGTCGAAGCGGGATTCCGCAAGGCGCCGATGGCGGTGCGCGTCTCGCCGTACGCGCTCTCGCTCATTGATTGGAGCGATCCGGTCAACGATCCGATCCGCCGTCAGTTCATTCCGCTCGGCTCGACGCTGCTGCCGGACCATCCGCGCCTCACGCTCGACTCACTGCACGAACAAGACGACTCGCCCGTTCCGGGCCTCGTGCACCGCTACGTGGACAAGGCGCTCTTCCTTCCGCTCAACACCTGCCCGGTGTACTGCCGCTTCTGCACGCGCAGCTACGCGATCGGCCCGGACACGGAGAACGTGGATAAGGTCGGCCTCGCCAAGACGCCCAAGCAGTGGGAAGAGGCGTTCAAGTACATCGCCGAGCGCCCCGAACTCGAAGACATCGTCATCTCGGGCGGCGACACGTATCAGCTTCCCGCCAAGAACATCTTGCTGATCGGCAACGCGCTGCTCGACATTCCGCACGTGCGCCGCATGCGCTTCGCGACCAAAGGCCCGGCGATCATGCCGATGAAGATCATCACCGATACCGCGTGGCTCGACGCGCTCACGCAAGTCGTCGAACGCGGTCGCACGATGGGCAAAGACGTCGTGCTGCACACGCACTTCAACTCGCCCGAGGAGATCACCGAGATCACCGCGCGCGCGATGAACATGCTCTTCGAGCGCGGCATCTACGTGCGCAACCAATCGGTGCTCATCCGCGGCGTCAACGACACGCCGGAGCGTATGGCGCTCCTCGTGAAGCGCCTCGAACACGTGAACGTGCATCCGTACTACGTGTACATGCACGACATGGTCAAAGGCGTCGAAGAGCTGCGCACCACCGTGCAGACCTCGATCGAGCTCGAGAAGTTCGTGCGCGGCTCGACCGCGGGCTTCAACACGCCGCTCTTCATCTGCGACGCTCCCGGCGGCGGCGGCAAGCGTGACATCCACTCGTTCGATTATTACGATCGCGAGAACGGTATCTGCGTGTACACCGCGCCGAGCGTCAAGCAGGGTAAGGCGTTCGTCTATTTCGACCCGATCGACAAGCTCTCGCCCGAAGCGCAGGCGCGGTGGGCGGTCAAGGAGATCGCCGATCGGATGATCGCCGAGGCGCTCAAGAAGGCCGGCGACGCAGCCGACGAGCTCGTGCTCGCCTAGCCCCGCTTTCGAAGCAGACCCAGCAGAGCGCCCGCGGCCGATCGCCGCGGGCGCTTCGTCTACGCAGCACGCATTTTACGCTTCCTTGACATCCACTTAATCCAGCCTAGCGTCGGTATGGATGTGGAGACTAGCCTCTATCGGCGCCAGCACGAACAGATTCTGCGTCAACTCAACCTGATCGACGGGATCGGGCCACAGGGCTCGCCCTGGCAGTTCCGGCACGAGCTCAAGCTGCTCGCCTCGCTCGTCAAGCTGCACTGCTCGATGCTCCAGGGTTCGCTCTATCCGCGCCTCGCGCTCGACGAGCGCGAAGAGGTGCGCGCGCTCGCGCGCCGCGGCGCGGAGCACGCCGCTTCGTGCGGCGCCGACCTCGAGCGCTTCATCGAGCGCTGGGACGACGAAGCGATCCATCGCGCGCGCGCATCGTTTCTCGAAGGCTACTACGCGCTACGCGACGACATGCGCGAGCAGATTGCCCGCGAGCGCACGCAGCTCTTCGACCGCATCGATCCGCGACGGTTGCCGGTCCTCCTAGGCTGACGAGGCCGCTCGCGGGAAGTACCTCTACCGTGCAGACCGCGGAACTCGACGACCTCCTCAAACACCACTTCGGCTACGACGCGTTCCGCCCGCTCCAGCGCGAGATCATCGACGCGGTGCTCGACGGACGCGACGCGCTCGCGCTCTTGCCGACCGGCGGCGGCAAATCGCTCTGCTATCAGTTGCCCGCGCTCGCTTCAGGCGGCGTGACGCTCGTCATCTCGCCGCTCATCGCGCTGATGAAAGATCAAGTGGACGGCCTGCGCGCGAACGGGATCGCGGCGACCTTTCTCAACAGCTCGCTCGACGCGAGCGAAGCGGCCGCCTGTTACGACGGCCTCGACCGCGGCGCGTACCGCCTGCTCTACGTCTCGCCCGAACGCGCCGTGATGCCGAGTTTTCTCGCGCGCCTGCCGCGTTGGAACGTCGAACGCATCGCCGTCGACGAAGCGCACTGCGTGAGCGAGTGGGGCCACGATTTCCGCCCCGAGTACCGCCGCCTGCACGACGTTCGCGAACGCCTGCCCGGCACGCCCGTCCTCGCGCTCACCGCGACCGCGACCGCGCGCGTGCGCGAGGATATCGAGCGCTTCTTGCACCTCGACGAGCCGGAGCGTTTCGTCGGTAGTTTCAACCGCCCGAACCTCACCTATCGCGTCTTCGAGAAGCGCGACGCGCTCAAGCAGTTGCTCGCGTGGTGCACGGCGCGCCCGAACGAGAGCGGCATCATCTACGCGCAGAGCCGCAATTCGGCCGAAGAACTCGCGCGCAAACTCGACGCCGCGGGCGTTCCGGCACGACCGTACCATGCCGGACTCACCGCCGCGCAGCGTTCGCGCAATCAAGAGCTCTTCATCCGCGATGAGATTCGCGTGATCTGCGCGACCGTCGCGTTCGGCATGGGCATCAACAAGCCGAACGTGCGCTACGTGGTGCACTACGACGTGCCCAAGAGCATCGAGGGGTACTATCAGGAGACCGGCCGCGCGGGGCGCGACGGATTGCCGAGCGAATGCGTGCTCTTCTTTAACGGCGGTGACGCGGCGAAGCAGCGGCACTTCATTCGGCAGATCGAAGACGAGCACGAACGCGACCAAGCCGACCGCCTGCTGCGTAAGATGCTCGACTTTGCCGCGGAGCCGCACTGTCGGCGCGCCTCGCTGCTGCGCTACTTCGGCGAAGAGCCGGAGCACGCGAACTGCGGCTCGTGCGACAACTGCCTGAATCCGCCCGAAGAGGTGGACGTAACGATTCCCGCACGCAAGCTGCTCTCGTGCGTCTATCGCATTCGCGCGCACAGCGGCTTCGGCTCGGGCGCGCACCACCTGGTGGACGTGCTGCTCGGCAACGCGACGGAGAAGGTGCAGTCGTGGGGACACGATCGCCTCTCGACGTTCGGCATCGGCAGCGAGTTGAGCAAGGACGAATGGCTCGCGCTCATCTCCGATCTCTTGCGACGCGGCTACCTCGAAGAGGGCGAGCACCGTACGCTGCAACTGGCAAACGACGGCGTCGAAGCGCTGCGTTCGGAGCGCAGCATCGTCTATGCGCGGCCGCGATTCTTGAAGAAGGGTGCGAAACGTGCGCGCGGCGCGCGTGAGAGCGCGCCGGTCTCGTACGAGGACGCGCTCTTCGAACGCCTGCGCGCGCTGCGCAAGCGGCTCGCCGACGAGCAAGGCGTGCCGCCATACGTGATCTTCTCCGATGCGACGCTGCGCGAACTCTCGGGGCGCAAACCGAAAACGCTCCAGGACTTCCTCGCGACGAGCGGCGTCGGAGACGTGAAGCTGGAGCGTTACGGGGAGACGTTTCTCGCGGAGATCGCCGCCTACGACGCGGCGGAGTAGCCTACATATTCGTCGGCTTCATCGCCGGATCGGGGATGCCGTTCGGACAGATCTTCATCTCTTCGGCGCGCGTGACGTAGTAGGCGTGCAGATCGTAGTGCGGCACCGGAAACCCCTCGTGCCCCTTCGGCTCGAACTCCAGATCGACGTGGTCGATCTTGTAGCCCGGAAGCGCAGTGAGATTCGCGTAGCTGAAGCCGTGCTTCAACTGCTCGACCGAGACCATGATCTCGCTGAAGACCGGCTTGCCCTTCCACACGCCGTAGATGGGACCGGTGGGCATGTTCTTGAGCGCAGCCCAGTGCTCGCCCATCGTCTGGATGCACGGCGAGAGCATCACGGCATCGGCGGGAATGCCCGCGGGATGAACCTTCGGTTGCGGCGGCAACTGCGGGGCGCCGTGGGGCGGTGCGGCGACGGCGACGGCGCCGAGCGCACACACCGCGGAAAACGCAACGATAGCGAACGATCTAAGCATAAGGTCGCTCCTTTCAGCAGAGCGACCTTACGCAATCGAAGAGTAATTCCTGGGAAGGTCAGTAGCCGGCGGTCGTATCGTCTCCGAGGGCGACGAACGGACAGTTGACGACGAAGCCAGCGGCCTTCGCGCCGAGCGCCGCGTATGCCGAGTAGTTCGTCACGCGCTTGGCGCTCTTGCCGACGACTTGCACGCTCCAGAGCGGCGAGTAGCCGTTCTCCGCGTAGCGCGTGGCGAGGTTCGGAGCGATCGAGAGCACGTTGAACGACGACATGATCTGCTTGACGTTCGCCGCGGTCGCATCGGCGCCGAGCGGCGTGTGCAGCGTGAGGAACGTGAGACCTTGCGGCGCGCTACCGGTCTGCGGGCCGTTGACGACGACGCCGATCGGAATCTCGCCCGACGCCTGAGCTTTCGCCAGACGCGGCACGAACGTGGCGCGCTCGACCGACGCGGCGACCGGATCCGACGCCTCGGTGCTGACGTAGTAGATCGGCTTATCGTTCGAAAAGCCGCGCGCGAGCACCAACGTCACGGTCATCTTCTTGGTGTCGATCGCGATCACGCGATCTTCGGTGTTGGTGTGCTTGGTCACGTCGAACGGCGCATTGCCCGTCGCGAGGATTGGCGCGTTCAGAATCGTTTTACCGATCTGGACGAACGGCGAGTAGGCCGCATCGGCGATCCCGCCCGGGGTCGCGGATTTCGGCGGAAAGCCGCCGGCGCTCGGCACGTACGTGCGCGTCGGTGCGAAATCGACGCCGCCCGCGAAGTGGAGTTCGCCGCGTGCATCTTTGGTGGCGCGCTGGAGCGCGGCCGCTCCGAGATCGCCGAGCGAGGGCGCGTAGTTGACGCCGTAGCTGCGCGCCGCTGCGGCCGTGGAGGCATCGGTCACCACGTACCAGACGGTCTTTGCGCCGACGTGTCCGCGACGAAGCGGGAGCGTGGCCGTGTGGGTGGTCGTATTGACGTTGAGTGCGCTCGTGATGCCGAGATCGCCGCGCGCGACGGTCGCCGCGCTCGCGGCGCCGGTGGTGATGATGGTGGCCGCAAGCGCGGCAATAAGACGCTTCATGCCCCTACTACGCCGGTCGAGCAGGCGCGGATGAGCGAGCGAGCCCCCGCATCCAGACGGGTCCCCGCGGCCGCAGGGTCACGAGCGCCTCGGTCTCGACCGGCGCGCTCGATTCGCGGACGAAACGGTAGGCCTTCGCGAGCGTGGCGAGCAGCAGCGTGCCCTCGAGCCAGGCAAACTCTTCGCCGATGCAGCGCCGCGCGCCGCCGCCGAACGGAACGTACGCGAATTGCGGCACGTCGTCGCGCAGCCAACGATCGGGATCGAAGCGCAGCGGATCGGCATAGAAGCAGGCGCGGCGATGCAGCGCGAGTTGACTCACGAAGAGCGTCGTCTTCGCGGGGATGCGATAGCCGCCGACGAGCGTGAGCTCGCGTTGCGCCTCGCGCCCGATGATCCACGCGGGCGGATAGAGCCGCATCGCTTCGCGCAGCACGCGCCGCGTGTACTCGAACTGCGCGACGTGCGCGAACGGATCGTCGAGCTCGCGCGCGGCATCGATTTCGGCGTGCATCCGCGTCTCGATCTCGGGATGCTGCGCGAGCAGATACCACGTCCACACGAGCGCGTTCGCCGTGGTCTCGTGCCCGGCGAGAAAGAGCGTCATCGCTTCGTCGCGCACCTGCTCGTCGCTCGGCCGAAATCCCGTCTCCGTATCCTCTTCGCCGAGCAGCAGCGAGAGCGCGTCGTCGCGTCGCTCGCGCGAGGCGCGACGCTGCGCGATGAGTTCGTAGATCACGCGGTCGAGGCGAGCGCGCGCGGCCTCGAAGCGGCGATTGGCCGGTAACGCGCGGATGCGGCGCTGCAAGCGCCCGAGCGGGCCGATCGCGACGGCGTAACTCTCCATCGTTTCGTGCAAGGCGTCGCGCACGAGGTGCGCCTGCGCGCCCGCGTCGGCGCCGAAGAGCGTGACGCTCGCGATTCGCAGCGTGAGCTCGCTCATCGCCGCCGCCATCTCGATGCGTTCGCCGCCGGCGCGAGCCGCGACCCATTCGTGCGCGAGCTCGCGCATCGAGCGCGCGTACGCGGCGATGCGTTCTTTGTGGAACGCGGGCTGAACGATGCGACGCATCTGACGATGCTGCGGCTCCTCGCTCGTGAGCAGCCCGTCACCGAGCAGCATCTTGAGCGTGCGCCCGCCCTCGGATTTCGTGAACGCATGCTGCTGCGTTACGAGCACGTCTTTGATTTGATCGGGATGATTGAGCATCACGAAGCGCCGACCGGGAAGCGCGAACGCGACGATGTCGCCGTAGCGCTCGCTCATCTCGACGACGAACGACGGCAGCGCGCGAAACGGCAATGGGTAGAGGCGCCGCAGCGTCTCCCAGCGGCCGGGCCCGGGAATCGTCACCGCTATCCGCCCGCGAGCTTCGCCTTGCGGCCTTGCGCGGCGAACCACGCCACGATCTTCTCGCGATGATCGCCTTGAATCTCGACGACGCCGTTCTTCGCGGTACCGCCGGTGCCGCAGTGGCGCTTGAGCGCCTTGCCGATGGCGTCGAGCTCGCCCGGCGCGAGGCCGTGCACGACGCTCATCATGCTGCCGCGACGGCGCTCGCGCGCGACGCGGATCACCCCGTCGTCGGGCAGCGCCTGCTTGCCGCTCGCGGGCTTGCTCTCGCGCCGCTTCGGCGGCGCCTGATAGCCGGTCTCGGTGGAGTACACGAGTTCTCGATCGTCGCGCATCGTTGCTAGCTCTTCGGCAGGCGCGGCGCGTGCCATCTCAGTAACACGCTCGAAGAGTATGCCACGCATCTGTGTCTT
>JAGWSR010000139.1 GCA_028869385.1 bacterium | reverse complement strand
GCTCGATGCACTGCTCGCCGGCAACGTCCGCGCCGTACTCGACGCACTCTGGCATCTCGTTCTGCCCGCGCTGACGCTGGGAACGATACCGCTTGCGATCGTAGCGAAGATCACGCGAAGCGGCATGCTCGACGTGCTGCGCAGCGATTACGTGCGAACGGCGCGCGCAAAGGGCTTAGGTGAGTGGGCCGTCGTCGTGCGCCATGCTTTGCGCAACGCGCTGGTGCCGATCATCACGATCGTCGGATTGCAGACGGGTCTGTTGCTGGGCGGCGCGGTGCTGACGGAGCACATCTTCGCGTGGCCCGGCGTCGGGCGCCTGGCCTTCGATGCCATCGGCAACCGCGACATGCCGCTGATCAATGGCTGCATACTGCTCTTCGCAGCGGTGTTCGTGGTTGTGAACGCGGTCGTCGACGTGCTGTACGCAGCCTGTAACCCGCGCATTCGGTACGGACAGTAGCGCGCGTTGTCCATCGTTCCGATTTCGCCGCTAGAATACGGCAGGCTGCGCGACGCGATTCGCGAGCGCTTCGGCATCTACTTCGACGACGGGAAGCAGTTTTTGCTGCAAAGCCGTCTGCAGTCGCGCTTACCGAAAGTGCGCGCGACGACGTTCGAAGAGTACGCGCAGTACCTCCAGGCGTCGCCCGACCGGGAACGCGAGTGGGACGAACTGGCCTGCGTTCTTTCGAATAACGAGACGTATTTCTTTCGCGAGCGCGCGCAGCTCGACGTGCTTGCGAGCGAGGTGCTCGACGAGGCGCTCAAGAGCGGCGGTCGCTTGCGCGTCTGGTCGTCGGCGTGCTCGACGGGCGAAGAACCCTACACGATCTCGATGATGCTCGCGGAGACCCACCGCATATCGCCCGCGAGCCTGACGATCAACGCGACCGATCTCTCGCCGCGGGCGCTCGAGAAGGCTAAGACCGCCTTCTATCGCGAGCTCTCGTTTCGCGCGACGCCGGTCGAGATGGTGCAGCGCTATTTTCGACCCTTCGAAGGCGGATTCTTCATCAACGACGAGATCAAGCGCCTGGTCTCGTTCTCGCGCATCAACCTGCTCGACGCCGCCGCGGTCGCCGCGATGGGCGTGCACGATGCGATTTTTTGCCGTAACGTGTTGATCTATTTCGATAAGCCGACGCAGAAGCGCGTCGTCGAGGCCTTCGCGAAGGCGCTGCGTCCCGGCGGCTATCTCTTCCTCGGACATGCCGAATCCATCATGCGCATCACCGATCTCTACGAACCCGTCGTAACCCCCAAGGCTATCTACTACCGCCGGAAATAGGAAGAACGTGGCATTCATCAACGTGATGGTGGTCGACGACTCGGCGTTCATGCGCCGAGCGATCACGACCATGCTCGAGAACGAGTCCGACATCAAGGTGATCGCGACCGCGCGCAGCGGCGAAGAGGCGGTCCAGAAGGCGCGTCAAGTCAATCCCGACGTCATCACGATGGACGTGGAGATGCCGGGCATCGGCGGGCTCGAGGCGGTGCGGCAGATCGTCGCCGACCATCGCATCCCGATCATCATGTGCAGCTCGCTCACGCGCGAGGGCGCGGAGACCACGTTCCGGGCGCTCGAATTCGGCGCCGTCGATTTCATCGCGAAGCCGGATGCGGCGTACGTGAACATCACCGACGTCGCGCGCGATCTGGTCGCCAAGGTGCATGCGGTCTCTCGCCGCGGCGCGCAGCCGGCGCAGCCCCTCGTGCACCGTCCGCTTCCCGAGGCGGAGCGGCCGCGCATCGTCGGGCCGCCGGTCGTGCGCGTTCCCTCTACGTCGCACTACGAATGCGTGGCGATCGGCACCTCGACGGGTGGTCCGGTCGCGCTCTCGCACGTCATTCCGCATCTTCCGGCGAACTTTCCGCTGCCGATTCTGATCGTGCAGCACATGCCGATGGGCTTCACGCGACCGCTCGCCGATCGTCTGAACTCGCAGAGCAAGATCGCGGTGCACGAAGCGCTCAACGGGATGATTCTCGAACCCGGCACGGCCTTGATCGTGCCCTCGGGCAAGCAGATCGCGCTCCGCCGCACGGGCGCCGAAACCGAAGTGCGCTTGGTTGACGACGACGGCAGCTCGCTGCACGTTCCGAGCGTGGACGTGATGACGGCGCAGGTCGCCCACGTGTACGGACGCGGAGCGCTCGGCGTCATTCTGACCGGTATGGGGAACGACGGCGTGCGCGGCCTCAAAGCACTCAAGGAGCGCGGCGGTTACGTGCTCGGTCAAAACGAAGCGACCTGTGTGGTGTACGGCATGCCGCGCGCCGCGGCGAAAGAGGGTCTCGTCGACCGCGAGGCTCCCCTCGACGACATCGCCGAGATACTCTGCGATCTCGTGGGCGTGGCGAAGTCTTAACTGAAGGGCCGGTAGGATGCGCGCGCGTGGAGTAGGAGGCTACGATTCGTTTGTGAATACTTCGCAACGGACGTGCGCGCTGCACGTCGTCGGGGTTGCATGAAGCTGGGCCGTAGTTCCCGTCGCTACGTCATCGGCGGCGTCGAACTCTCGAGAGAAGAGATCGTTCACAAGTATTTGCATCTGGTCAAATACGTTGCCGGTCGCATCTCGGTCAATCTTCCGCCGAACGTCGAGATCAACGATCTCATCAACGACGGTATCTTGGGATTGATCGACGCCATCGAGAAGTACGATGACGCGCGCGGGGTGAAGTTCGAAACCTACGCGATCACCCGCATCAACGGGGCAATTCTCGACGCCCTCCGTTCGCTCGATTGGGTTCCGCGCGCCGTTCGGCAGCGCGCCCGCGAACTCGAACGCGTCTATCAAGAGCTTGAGACCGAGCACGGCCGAGCGCCGACCGACGACGAAGTCGCCGAGAAGATGGGACTCTCCGTCAAAGAGCTCGACCATCTCATTCAGCGCGTGCGCGGCACCGCCGTGCTCTCGCTCGAAGAGTACCTGCCCAACGAGAAGGGCTACGAGATTCCGCTGGTCGATACGCTGCGCGACGACGATAACGACGTGATGAGCGAGGTCGAGTCGCGCGAGGTCCGCACCGAGCTCGTGCGCGCCGTCGAGAACTTGCCGCCGCAAGAGCGCACCGTCATCCAGCTCTACTACTTCGAAGGCCAGACGCTCAAGGAGATCAAGGGTGCGCTCGGGGTCTCGGAGTCGCGCGTCTCGCAGATCCACGCGCAGGCCGTGATCCACCTTCGCCAGCGATTGCGCGAGTTGCGCAACGACCTCGGCTACCGCGAAGACGACCCCACCGTGAAGCAGAAGTACCTCAGAAAGCCTCAGCCGACGCCCGATGCGAAAGTAGAACGCACCTTGCGTGGGGAAGTAACGGGCCATGGCGATCCGTCCTGTGGATCTGCAACTCGCGTACCTGGCGGCGCCGCAGAGCGCGGCCCAGGCTACTAACGCGCAAACCGCGCCGCAGGCCGCTCAGGCCGCGTCGCAGTCGGCCTTCGTCGCGCAACTCCAACAACGTGAAGAATCGGTCGCCGAAGCCGCACCCGCGGAGGGTTCGGTCATTCGCACCGATGCCGACGGTCAGGGCCAGGGCGGCGAGTATACGCCGCAGGAGCGCCGGCACACGTATGCGGCGCCGAACGATACTCCGCTCGGCCTCGCGGGCGACGGCGAACACTTCATCGACGTCACCGTGTAGACGCTGATGTCGGGGCTCGATCCGCTCGCCGCGCTCGCCGCGCAGCTCGTCGCGAACGCGCAGGCAGCCATCGCAGAGGCCGCGCTCGACCTCGGAGCGGCCACCCACGCGCTGCAAGCGCAGCTGACGGTCGGCGATATCATCACCGCGACGGTGCTCCCGGCTGAGAACGGCAGCGACCGGCTCCAAATCTTCGGACAGACGATCGCCGCGCGGCTGCCGCCGGGGGTGAATCCCGGCGAGCAACTCGCCCTTCAGGTGACCGGATTTACGAACGCCGCGATTTTGGTGCGTAACCTCGGCGCGGTCGATCCGCAGAATCCGCCGCCGCAGCCCGCGATCGAACTCCCCGCGTCCGCGCCGGATGCGCCGCAGCGCGCGGTGCTGCGCAGCGTTCCGACCGGCGAGGCGACCCCGCCGGAGGCTCCGCCGTCGTCGCCGGAGCCCCCCACGGCCGCCGCGACGACTCCGAGCGCGCCGCCGCTCGCACCGCCGCGCGAACTCTTCGTCGCCGCATCGGTCGTACCGAACCCCTCCGCGGCCGCGCCCCCCGAAGCCGATGAGGCGCCGCCCGCGCCGCCGGATGCGCTCGAAGCGCGCATCGCCCTCACGCGCACGGCGAGCGCTCCGCCCCCGACGAACCCGTCGGCGGCACGTCCCGCGCAGGCGACGCCCGCGCCGGCGGCGCCGGCGTCG
>JAGWSR010000138.1 GCA_028869385.1 bacterium | reverse complement strand
CGGCGCACGTGCTCGTCGTGCACGTAAACGATCCCGCGCATCCCGTCGCGCGATGGCTCGGCGCCGCGGCGGCGGCGTGCGGCACCGACGTGGTCGAACGCTACGATGCTTCGTGATGCGCTTCGCGCGCTCGCCGCGTGCGTCATGATCTCCACCTTCGTCGCGGGATGCGCAGCACCGCACCCGCACGCAACGCCGAACTCTCGCCTCGCGTCCTCGACGCCGAGACCGCGCATCGTGGCGCGCGCGTGCCATCCGCAGTACGAACTCGGGTTCATCGATCGCGTCGCGGTGCCGACGTGCGCAGATACGTATAACGCGTTCTCGTACGAAATGTTCGACTTCGCGCATCCCGCGATCGGCACGATCGGGCCCTACTCGCGCCGCATCGTGGCGGTGCTTCACTCGGGTGGCGGCAGCGGCGGCGCGTTCTTCGTCGCGATCTTCATGCGCATCGAGGGCCGGCTGCACTTCGTCGCCGACATCCAGCTCGATGGGCACCTGCAGTCGGTGGCGATTCGCGGCGATCGGCTCTACGTGCGAGGCGGACACCTGCTTGGCGGCGACGCCGACTGCTGCCCGAGCGCCACCGCGACGTACGTGATCGAGAGCCGTCGCGACGGGTTCGTCCTCGAACACCAATGGTGGCGTTGATCCCCCCCAAATGGAGGGGGTGTTTGGGCTCCGAGGCGCCCGGGAACGATAATTCAGGATTCACTCATGTACGCGATACCACCGATGGGTTATGCTCATCGGTGAGAGGGGCTTTCTGTGACTGCCGTAGATCTGCGTGGTGCGCTGCGGGAGAAGTTCGGTTTCGAACGATTCTACCCAGGCCAAGAAGAGGTCGTGACTCGCGTTTTGTCGGGTCAGGATACGCTCGCCATTTTGGCGACGGGTGCGGGCAAGAGCCTCACCTACCAACTGCCCGCCCTGCTCCTCGAAGGCACGACCGTGGTCGTTTCGCCGCTGATCGCGCTGATGAAAGATCAGCTCGATATGCTCAAAGAGCGCGGCATCACCAACGTCGCCGCGTTAAATTCCACGCTCTCGGAAGATCAAGAAGCGCGCGTGCGCGAGCGCATTCGCGCCGGCAAAGTGAAGATCGCCTACACCACGCCGGAGAAGTTGGAAGATCAGTCGTTTCTCGCGATCTTGCAAGAGATTTCCGTGCCGCTCTTCGTGGTGGACGAAGCGCATTGCATTTCGCAATGGGGACACGATTTCCGCCCCGCGTATCTCGCGCTCGGATCGGTGATCAAGCGCCTCGATAATCCGACGGTACTCGCGCTCACCGCCACCGCCACGCCCGCCGTGCGCGAAGACATTCTGCACCAGCTCGGCATCGACGACGTGAAGCCGATCGTCAAAGGCTTCGATCGCCCGAACCTGCAGTACGAAGCGCGCAAAGCCGACAAAGAGGCCGACAAACTCAAGATCGTGCAGTCGCTCTTTACCGGCGCCGACGCACTCAAGGGCACCGGCATCATCTACACGGCGACGATCAAGAACGCGCTCGAAGTGCAAAAATATCTCACCGAACAACTCGGCATTCCGACGGCGGTCTATCATTCGAAGCTGCACAAAGAGGATCGCACGCTCGTTCACGAGTGCTTCATGAACGAAACGATTCGCGCCGTCGTCGCGACCAACGCCTTCGGCCTCGGCATCGACAAACCGAACATCCGCTTCGTGGTGCACTACGATCTGCCGGGTTCGCTCGAAGCCTACACGCAAGAGGCCGGGCGCGCCGGGCGCGACGGCGAGAAGTCGCGCTGCATCCTGATCTACCGCATGAGCGATACGCGCGTGCAGAATTACTTTTTGACCGGCAAGTATCCCGGCATCGAAGAAGTGCAGCGCGTCTTCGGTACGATCGAAGTTTTCGGCGATCAGGCCGACGGCGTGGCGATGACCGATCTTCGCAAGATTCTCCAGCTGCCGCTCACCAAGCTCAAAGTCATACTCGCCCTGCTCAAGAAATCGGGCTTCGTGGAATCGGTCGGCAAGTCGTCGTACGCGCTCACCGACGCCGCGCGCAAGAATCGCGAGCTGGTGCTGAGCCTCGCCAACTACGAAACGAAGAAATCGTACGATCAGTCGAAGCTCGCGATGATGCTGCAGTACGCCGAGGTAACCTCGTGCCGTCGCCGCTTCATCCTGAATTACTTCGGCGAGGATTTCGAAAAGGCGAATTGCGGCGCGTGCGACAGTTGCTTGCGTGCCGCGAAGAGCTACCGCGCCGATGTCCCGGTGGTGGCGGTCGGCGCGTCCACCGGCCCGTTCCGCATCACCGACGTCGTGACGCATCCGAAGTTCGGTACCGGCACCGTCGAGCGCACCGAGAAAGACCTGGTAACCGTCCTCTTCCCGAGCGTGGGCTATAAGACGCTGCTTGCGTCGGCGGTAACCGCGGCAGAGGCGGCGAAGATCGCGTAGCCCTTCGACCCTTCGACGGGCTCAGGGTGACACTGGCCCTTCGACAGGCTCAGGGTGAACTCGGTTACTAGTTTTTGAGGAGTTGCGTGCGGTACGGTTTTGCGCGAACGGTGATGCTCGTTGCGGTCATCGGCTTGGCGTTAGCCGGGGCCGGCGCGGTCGGCGCGCAAGAGACGCCGGAACCATCCCCCACGCCGAGCGCATTCGCGCAGCCCGTCTTCACGCCGGTTCTTTCGCCGACGCCTTTTCCCGTCGTATCACCGACGCCCGCGGGTAGCGCCCTACCGAACGCGAGCGCGTCACCGTCGCCGGGTGCGAGTGCGTCGCCGAGCGAGAGTCCGTCGCCCACGCCTACGCCCACGCCCACGTTGCCGCCGATCGTCGTGAATCCGCAGACGCTGCAAGTGCCCGTGGGCACCACGCAGAGCTTGAGCGTTAGCGGAACCTACGGCAACTTCACCGCCACGGCGGTCGATCCGCGCTTCATCGACGTGACGGCCGATCAGACGACCGGCATCGTTTCGGTGGTCGGCAAGACGCCGGGTGCTACGACCATTACCATCACCGATACGCGCGGGGTCTCCGCAACGGTCGGCGTGCGCGTCGCGTTCAACGCCGGTACGCTCGCGCCGAGCGTGCATCTGCGCGTCACCGGCGATCCGGCGAGCCCCGATTACGTGCGCGACGTGGTGCAGCGCGCCGTGGTTCGCGCGACCGAAGCGCGCCCCGGTGCGCAGGTCGTGGTGAGCGTCGACGACGTGCCGATCGTGCATTCGATCGCGCAAGATAACGTGGTGAGCGTCGACGTGCCGGTGCTCATTCAAGGCGAACAGTATTTTGGCGTCGAGGGAACGACGCACGTCACGGTGGAGAACGTGGCGGTTCCGCGCATCTCGCCCGACGTGTTGATGGTGAGCGACTTTCCCGAAAAACTCACCGAGAACGGTCTGCTCTTTTCGGCAGATCTGCGCCACGACGCGCCGTCGCGCTTTCTCTACTTTCACTACAATCCGCCGGGCCAGCCGGATCGCCGCATCGTGCTCGTCGCAGAGAATCATTCGAGCGAGCCCGCGACCGTGCAGTTCATCAGCGGACGCGGCGGCCCGACGAGCAACGAAATGGAAGTGGGCCATAGCGCCACCAAAAACTTTCTCGTTGACGTCGTGCAGAATCAGGGCCGCATCGTGCAGATTCCCGGCAACACCACGATGACGATCGCACAGCAAGAGCTCCCCGCGGGCGCGATCGCCGCAAACCTGATGCAGTTACGCGTGCTCAACGGCGCCGCGATTCACCTCAGCCTCGTCGCGCAGAACGCGGACGACGATCCCGAGATCGCGATGCCCACGGGCGATCTGCTCACGAGCACGGTTCGGCACGCACGCGGCATCTACACGATTCCCGAATTTCACTTCGCCACGCAATGGAGCGTCGACGACGCGTATCTCGAACTGCCGATCGGGCAGATTCCGCTGCCGAACATGCTCGCCGGCGAAGCGCTCGCGGGCGATTACGGCGTGCTCGAATCGTTTGTGGTGACGGTGCAGAACCCGCTCTCCACCCCGCAGAACATCGCCATCTACGAAAACCCGCGCGGCGGACGCGCGACCGGCACGTACATCATCGACGGCGTGCTCGTACAATCGCATCAAGTGCCCGCGTTCTCGCGCTACAAAGTGCGGCAGTACGTGGTGCCCGCAAAGGGCTTCGTGCGCGTCACGATCGTGACCATGCCCGAAGCGGGATCGAGCTATCCGCTGCGCCTCATCTTCGCCCCCGACGACGGCTCCGTACCCCCCGGCGCCCCCGGCTCACCGATCTACTAGCGGCCATTTCTGTCCCCTTACACCAAGATTCATGGTATAATAGGCCAGAAATGGCCGCTATTCGCTCGTTTTCCCCACGCCAGGCGCTCGCCGGAATAGGTGCGCGGCTTCAGCAGCTGCGGGTCGCGCGACGCAT
This sequence comes from bacterium, assembly GCA_028869385.1. GTDB lineage: Bacteria > Vulcanimicrobiota > Vulcanimicrobiia > Vulcanimicrobiales > Vulcanimicrobiaceae > REEB354. Next base: position 1,571 of record JAGWSR010000138.1, on the reverse strand, counting down.
TTCACAGCACGATCTGGCACTCGCCGCCGGGATCAGCGCGAGAACGTTGCGCCGTCTCGAGGCCGCAGGTGATGCACGCCTGGAGACACTGGTCCGCGTAGCATTCGCGTTGCGTATCGAGTCGCAACTCGACGCGCTCTTTGCCGTCGAAGAGACGCGCTCGCTCGACGAGATCTTAGACATGCAGCGCAAACCCAAACGCGTGCGCAAAACGGTGCGACCGTGAGGATCACACCCGGGACGCCGCTGCGCGTGGCGCTCGACTTTGGAAGCGCAGGCTCCGTACCGGTCGGGCGCCTCGCGCTCGCGAATGGCATTGCCGTCCGCGGCTTCGACGCCACGTTTCGGGCGAGCGGCCTTTCGATCAATCCGTATATCGCGATCCCTGCGGACGATCGGGCCATTGCAGCCGCCGCGCCCCGTGCGTTTGGTGGCCTCCACGGCGTCTTTGCAGACAGCCTGCCCGATGCGTGGGGCGAGATCATCATGCGCCGGCGCGCCGAGCGCGCGGGCATTGCGTATCAGTCTCTTACGCCGTTGGATCGTTTGGCCGCAGTAGGACGTACCGGCATCGGCGCGCTCGTGTATGAACCCGAGATTCCGTCGCCCGGATCATCGTCGGACACGATCGATCTCGATGCGCTCGCTGCCGACGCACGTGCCGTGCTCGAGGGGCACGCGAGTCACCTCCTCGATCAACTCGCGCGCTTAGGCGGTTCACCCGGTGGTGCGCGCCCAAAGATTGTCGTCGGCCTCGACGCGGCGAACCGGCTGCGCGCCGGCGAAAGCGATCTCGCCGCACCGTTCGAGCACTGGCTCGTGAAATTTCGCGGACCGGGCGATGCCGAAGATATCGGTCGCCTCGAAGCCGCGTATGCCGAGATGGCGCGGGCCGCCGGGGTGGATATCTCCCCGACAAGGCTGATCGAAACGTCGAGCGGTTCTGCATATTTTGCAACGCGGCGTTTCGATCGCGACGGCACGACGCGTCGGCACGTGCTCTCGTTCGCCGGTATGCTCGATATGCAATGGCACGTCCCGAGCATCGACTATGCCGACGCGCTCTCGCTCGTGCGCCGCGTGACCGCGCGTGACGACGATGTGGAGCGCATGGTGCGTCGTATGTTCTTCAACGTCGTCGCGCACAATCGCGACGATCATGCAAAGCAGCATGCCTTCGTCATGAATGCCGACGGCGTGTGGCGGCTCGCACCCGCGTACGATCTCACCTTCGCGGCGGGTCCAGGCGGCGAGCATTATCTTGCCGTCGGCGGCTACGGCCGCGATATCCCAAAATGTACACTGCTCGCGGTCGCCGAGGAACAGATCGGAGCCCGACGTGCCAAAGACGCCCTAGCGCGGGTGGTTGCCGCCGTCGCCGACTTCGCGGTGTACGCGAAGCAGTTCGAGGTAAGCGATGCTACGCGATCGGACGTGCAGGCTGCAACGAAGGCTACGTTGCGGGAGATGGAATGACGCCGCGTACGCAGGCATACGAATGATCCGAAGGTCCCGGGTGGTGGTTCGGTAGCGATGGAGAAAAGGAGCTGTCGACTGACAGCTCGTCGCGT
>JAGWSR010000137.1 GCA_028869385.1 bacterium | reverse complement strand
GGGCAAGGTGCAGGATAACGTCCTGTCGGGGCAACTCGAAGGAAAGTGCCACAGAAACATACAGCCCCAACCGAAAGGTATGAGGATCTCGGGGGCCCCGCCGCAAGCGGGGGGCGCGTAGGTGCGAAGCACCGGAGTGCCTGTCAAACCACTCGGGGTCCCCAAAAACTCGTAGAGTTTTTGGGGCAATGGTGAAATCGTGAGGTAAGAGCTCACGGAGCTTCGCGGCGACGCGGGCTCGGGTAAACCCCACCTGAAGCAAGACCGCTCGAACGAGGGATCGCATCCCCGGACGGCCCGTCCGAACGAGCTACGTTGCATCGAGGTCCGCGGTGACGCGGGCCCCAGAGAGATGATCGCCACGGCCGCAAGGCCGTACAGAATCCGGCTTACAGGCGTACTTCGCACGCAACTCCGGGGGGCTGCCCGGGCGTTGTAGTGAAGTAATCCGGACTATCCGAAGGAGCCGAAACCGCACACCGTGAGCACCATGCAATTTACCCCCGACATGACCGTCGATCAGGCGTTCGCCATGCACGCCGGCGCCCGCCGCGTCTTCGCGCGCTTCCATCTTGGCGGCTGCGCGAACTGCGCGATCAGCGAGACCCATACGATCTCCGGCATCAGCGAAGATTACGGCATTCCGTTGCCGATGCTGCTCGAGAGCCTGAACGCCCTCTTCGACGGCGGCGCGCTCGCGGTCGGCGATAAGGTGCGCATCCCCGACGAGATCCGCGCAAAGGTTCCGCAACTCGCGAACGTGCCGGAGATCGGCGAGATCACCGCGGCCGAGAGCGGCGCCTACACCGCCGAGTTCGGCGAGGTTCGCCTCCAGGGCTTGGCCGAGGATTTCATTCCGGTCGAGGCCGCCGCGACGCCCGCCGGAGCCTGATCGTTCGCGGCAGCCGCCGCGTCGATGAACCGTCTCATCCGAGGGGTTTGCGTTGCGCGAACCCCTCGTTCGTTGGATGCCAGTGCTCGACGCGCTCCTCGCCGGCTTTCCAGCACAGATAGATCGGCTCGCCTGCCCGCTCCGCGGGAAAGTCCACGAGCCCGAGGTCAAGATCTTTGACGATGCACCCGAACGATTCGATCCGATGGATCAGCCGCACGATCTCGCTCTTGAGCTCACCGAAGCGCGGCGGCGGAAAGGTCGAACGCGGGCCGGCCAGGCGAGCGGCGGGACTCGGCGGGTGCAGCCGCAGCGACGGGTCGTGTTCGAGCAGCTTGATCGCGAGGTCGCGCCGCTTGCGCAATAACTCCTCGACGAGCGGCGCGAGCTTCGGGATAAGGGCGTTTGCCCGTTCGGGCGAAAAGGACTTCATGCTCGTGCAACGCTCCCTCGGTCGGCCATGAGCGCAGGCCGCATCGTCTTCGTCACCGGACTCTCCGGCGCCGGCAAAAGCCAGGCCATGAAGACGTTCGAAGACTTGGGTTTTTACTGCGTCGAGCACCTTCCTCCGGCGGCGCTCGACGAAACGCTGCGCGTGCTCGACGCCGCGCGCATCGGTGAGGTCGCCATCGCGCTCGACACCCACGGCGACGCGCTGCTCGGCGATGCCCTCGCGGCAATCGAGCGCGCGGCCCGCACGCGCGCGACGAGCCTCCTTTACTTCGAAGCGCGTAACGATGCGCTCGTGCGGCGTTTCAGCGAGACGCGCCGACGCCATCCGTTCGCGAGCCGGGGCTCGCTTCGCGAAGCGATCGCCGCCGAGCGCGACGCGCTCTTGCCGGTACGCGAGCGCGCGACGATGACCGTGGATACGACCATGCTCACGCACGGCGCCCTCAAAGAACGTCTCGCCGCCGCGTTCGCTCCCGAAGCGCGCGCGCTCCTCGCGATGACGATCGTGCCGTTCGGATTCAAGTACGGGCTGCCGCTCGATTTGGATATGCTCTTCGACGTGCGCTTCTTGCGCAATCCGAACTACGACGACACGCTCCGGCCGCTCACCGGTGAAGACGAGCGCGTCGCACGCTTCATCGAGACCGACGCGGCCTGCGAACCCTTCGTGACGAAGCTCTTAGACATGCTCGTCTTTCTCGTGCCGCACGCGATCGCCGAAGGGAAGGCGCAACTCACGATCGGCATCGGCTGCACCGGCGGACGCCATCGCTCGATCTACATCGCCCGTCGCATCTACGCACACTTCGAGAATGACGAGCGTATCGCGCTCGCGATCGAGCCGCGCGACGTGGGGCGCTGATCGTGCGCCGTCGCTTTATCGCACCGCTGCAATGGCTCTTGCCGGGCCTCGGCGTCAAACGCTGGCTCGTCATCGCGGTCGTCGGCATCGTGCTCGCGATCGACGGGCTCGGCCGCTGGATGCTCGGCGAGGGTACCGGCGTGCACCTAAACGAGCTCATCGACGGCATCGTCGCCGATTACTTTCCGCCGTCGTACCTCGCGGCGGCATTTCTCGCACTCGGACTCGCCCTCGCCGCGCTCGGCGTGCGGCAGTGGTCGCGCGCGCTCGTGCGGGCGGCCGCGACGAGCGGCGATCACGACGTACTCGACTCGCTGCTCGATCGGCGCCGCGCGCAAGGCTACAAGATCGTTGCGATCGGCGGCGGTACGGGGCTCTCGACGCTGTTGCGCGGGCTCAAACGCCGTACGACCAATCTCACCGCGATCGTCACCGTCAGCGACGACGGCGGCTCGTCGGGACGCCTGCAGAAAGAGCTCGGCGTCCTGCCGCCCGGCGACGTGCGCAACTGTCTCGTCGCGCTCGCCGACGACGAAGCGCTCGTGACGGATCTCTTTCGCTATCGTTTCGAAGAGGGCGAGGGCCTCACCGGGCATTCGTTCGGCAATCTCTTCCTCGCCGCCATGACCGGCATCACCGGCAACTTCGACAAAGCGATCAAAGAATCGAGCCGCGTCCTCAACATCGTCGGGCGCGTGCTCCCGGCGACGCTCGCGGTGGTGCGCCTCTGCGCGGAGCTCGACGACGGCACGATCGTCGAAGGCGAATCCAACATTCCGCTCGCGAAGCGCCCGATTCGGCGCGTCTTCTTCGACCCCGACCTCGTCGAGCCGCTGGACGAAGCGCTCGAAGCGATTCGCGACGCCGACGCGATCGTACTCGGGCCCGGTTCGCTCTTCACGTCGATCCTCCCGAACTTTTTGATCGACCGCATCGCCGCCGAAGTTGCGCGCGCGCACGCCGTCAAGATCTACGTATGCAACGTGATGACGCAGCCGGGCGAGACGGAGAGCATGAGCGCCGCGGATCACGTGGAGGCGCTCTTCGCGCACGCGGGCTCGCGCGTGTGCGATTTCGTCGTCGTAAACGATCAGCCGCCCTCGAAGCTGCTCGCGACCTATGCCGAAGAGGGTCAGGTTCCGGTGGAGGCCGACGTCGAGCGCATCGTGGCGATGGGATTGACGCCGATCCACGCGGAGATGATCAGCGAGACGCAGACGGTGCGCCACGACCCGGACAAACTCGCCGAGACCGTGCTCGGTGTCGTCGATCGCGCGATCGCCGAACGCGCGACGTTCGTCAAACCGGCGACCGCGTACGCTAAGGCGACGCCGGCGGCTGCATCGAGACGTTGAGGACGAATGGTTTACCCGGCTCCGCGTTTCCGCTCGCGTTGACGTCGGCGTAACCGCTCGCCTTCACGATGTAATCCACGATGCCGCTCGGGATCTTGTCGAACGAAAACGCGCCGTTCTGATCGGTCGTCGCGGTCAGCACCGTGTCCACGATGACGGTCGCGCCCGCGATCGGCTTGCTGGTCGCCGAGTCGATCACCATCCCCTTGAGCGTTGCATACTTCGTCGCAGGGGGGAGATCGCTATCGTTGCACGCGGTCAGCGTACATGCGAGGAGTGCCACCGAAAAGAGCGCGCGGACGACGTTTCTCATCATGCATAGGGTTCGAGCGAGTAGGGCGCTCCCCTCGTGACGGGGAACCCGGAGCGCATGTCAACGACGGCTGCTTCCACCACGCGCACCGGCCCGGAGTACTGCGAAAACGCGCTCCAGGCGATCGGCAATACGCCGCTGGTCAAACTCAACAAGGTCACCGACGGCGCCGAGTGCCTCGTCCTCGCAAAGGTCGAATACGTGAATCCCGGCGGCAGCGTCAAGGACCGCCCCGCCGTGGCGATGCTCGATGCGGCCGAGCGAGCGGGCCTGCTCAAACCGGGCGGCACCATCGTCGAGCCGACGAGCGGCAACACTGGTTCGGGGCTTGCAATGGCCGCGGCGATCCGCGGATATCGCTGCATCCTCGTGATGCCCGACAAGATGTCGCGTGAAAAGGTCGACCTCCTCAAAGCCTACGGTGCCGAGGTCGTGGTGACCCCGACGAACGTGCCGACCGACTCGCCCGAGTCGTATTACGGCGTCGCGAACCGCTTGGCTGCCGAGATTCCGGGCGCGTTCCAGCCGAACCAATTCCACAATCACCACAATCCCGATGCCCACTACCACTCCACGGGCCCCGAAATTTGGAAGCAGACGCACGGCACCCTCACGCACTACGTGGCGGGCATCGGTACCGGTGGCACCATCTCGGGGACCGCGCGATATCTCAAAGAACAGAACCCGAGCATTCACGTGGTCGGCGCCGATCCCGAAGGCTCGATCTACTCCGGCGACACGCCGAAGTCGTACGCCGTCGAGGGCATCGGCATGAGCTACCTGCCCGACACCGTTGACCTCAAGGTGATCGACGAGATGGTGCGCGTCTCCGACCGCGAGTCGTTCCTCATGGCGCGCCGCATCGCGCGCGAGGAGGGGTTGCTCGTCGGCGGATCCTCGGGCACCGCGGCCGTCGCCGCGATCAAGCTCGCGAAGACGCTGCCGAAAGAGGCGATCGTCGTGGTCGTCTTCCCCGATTCCGGACGCGGCTACATGTCGAAGATCTTCAACGACGACTGGATGATCGCAAACGGCTTCCTGGCCGAGGGCAAGCGCAAGGCCACCGTCGGCGACGTGCTCCGCGGCAAGACGCCGCTGCCTCCGATCATTACCGTCAACGCCGACGACACGGTGAAGACCGCGCTCGACCTGCTGCGCAAATACGAAATCTCGCAGCTGCCGGTGATGCGCGGACGCGAAGTCGTCGGCAGCGTCAACGACGTCGGCGTCATGCAAGCGGTCTTCGACCAGGCGGACGTGCTGCACAAGCCGGTCACCGACGTGATGGGCCGTCCGTTTCCGATGCTCGAGCAATCGGCCGAGATCGAACTCGCCTACAAACTGCTGACGCTCGCGAATCCCGCGGTCATCGTCACCGACGATACCGAACCGATCGGCGTCGTGACGCGGCAAGATATCATCAGCTTCCTCTCCACCACGAGCGGCACCAAAGCGTAAGCATGAAGTTCAGCACGAAAGCGATCCACGTCGGTCAAGAGGCCGATCCGGCAACCGGCGCGACCATCGTCCCCGTCTATCAAACCTCGACGTACACGCAAGACGCCGTCGGCGAGCACAAGGGCTTCGACTACAGCCGCACGATCAACCCGACGCGGCTCGCACTCGAAAAGCAGCTCGCCTCGCTCGAAGGCGCGGAGTTCGGGTACGCGTTCGCAAGCGGCATGGCCGCGACCGCCGCGGTGCTGAATCTGCTCTCGGCGGGCGATCACGCGGTCGTCACCGACGATCTGTACGGCGGCACCTATCGCCTCTTCTCGCGCGTGCTCGAACGGTACGGGCTCTCGTTCACCTACGTGGATATGAGCGATCTCGCGGCCGTGCGCGCCGCCGTCCGTCCGAACACCAAGCTCTTCTGGATCGAGACGCCGACCAATCCGCTGCTCAAACTCATCGACATCGCGGGCGTCGTCGGCATTCGCGGCGAGCTGGCCACCAAGGCGACGGTCGTCGTGGACAATACGTTTGCGTCGCCGTATTTTCAGCAGCCGCTCGCGCTCGGCGCCGACGTGGTGGTGCACTCGACGACCAAGTATATCGGCGGCCACTCCGACGTCGTGGGCGGCGTCGCGATCACCAACGACCGCGCAATCGCCGACGTCATCAAGTTTCACCAGAACGCCGTCGGCGGCGTGCCCGGCCCGCACGATGCATGGCTTACGATGCGCGGAGCCAAGACGCTCGCACTTCGCATGCGCCAGCACGCCGAAAACGCGCACGTCGTCGCGGAGTTCCTCGAGCGGCACGACGAGGTCTCGCGCGTGTACTATCCGGGCCTGCCCTCGCATCCCCAGCACGAGCTCGCGAAACGCCAGATGAGCGGCTACGGCGGCATGGTGTCGTTCGTGCTCAAGGGCGCGCAGTCGCGCGCGTTGGACTTCGCGAACCGTCTCTCGTACTTCAGCCTCGCCGAGAGCCTCGGCGGCGTCGAATCGCTCATCTGCCATCCCGCGCGCATGACGCACGGTTCGATTCCGAAAGAGGATCGCGAGCGCCGCGGCGTCACCGACGGATTGCTGCGCCTCTCGGTCGGCATCGAAGACGTCGAGGATCTCCTCGACGACTTGAGCCGGGCTCTCGCCTCAGTAGTCCCGGCCTAGCGGGTACTGCGTCGCCTTCGCCTTGCGCATGATCGCCTTCGCGACGTTCGCGCTAATGTTGTCGAGCGGTCCATTGACAACGAGCGCGACGCCGCGAACGCCGTCGATCCAGATCACGATGAAGGCTTTGGTCGTCGTGAAGCCCTCGCCCGTCGTCATCTCCATGTAGTACGCCGGCATGCCGTTCGCGAGCGACGTACGCTCCTTATTTTTGATGAACGTGCCGGAGAATTCCTGACGCATCTCCTGTTCGTACGTCGTCTCGAAGTCGTCGAGCGACCCGCTAAAGGACTGCAACTGAAGCACCAGTGACTCGACCCGCCCCGTCGACGAATTGACCCATCCCGCCACCGCCTCCGGATTGGAGCCGAGGTCGTCGGGTTTGATCCGCCGCTGGCCGACCGGATACCAACCGCTCGGTGCTTGAAAATGTATCGCCGGATCGTCGTAAACCATCGGATCCGGCGTCGGCGTTGCGCCGGGTACCTGCGCGACCGCGAGGGCGGGCACGAGCATGGCGAGGAGCGCGGCGAAGAGCGAACGGCGTTTCATGGAGTCCCTAATCGAGTACGGCGGCGAGCGCCGGGAGCGAGATTTCGTAGCGATACCCGACGTTGCGGTGGTCGTCGTCGAATTCCTCGTGCCGCACGTCGAGCCCGAGGGCACGCATGCGCTCGGCGACGAGGCGCGCACCGATATCCAACCCGTATTCGTCGCGTCGCCCGCAGTCGAGGTAACGCAGGCGCAACCGCCCGAGTTCCGCGCCACGCAGCGGAACGCGCTCGACGGGATCGAACGCGAGCCACCGCGCGAAGACGTCGTCGCGCATTTCGCCGGAGCGCAGATCGAACGGCAGGTCGAGATCGAAGGCGCGCGCCGACCGCGGCGAATACGCAGCTGCGTATCCGAGCATCTCCATCGTTTCGTACTCCGCCTGCGCCCGCTTGTGCCGGCGTTCGAAGCTCTCGACAAATGCCGCGATCTCGAATTCGTGACGTTCGAGTGTACGTTGAACGCTCTTGAACGAGGGTGGTGACGCGTACCGGAAGTACGCATCGCCGCTGTGCGACGCGAACGCCCCGAAGGTGCCGGGATGCTCCATGACCAGGTGCATGGCGCCGAAGCCACCCGACGACTTTCCGAGAACCGCGCGCCCGCCTTCGTGCGCCATCGTGCGGTAGCTCCGATCCACGTGTTCGACGACGTCGCGCACCACGTAGGACGCGTACGCGCCGTTGTGGATCGAGTCGATATACTGCGAGCCGCCGAGGCGCGTGAATCCATCGACGAGCACCAGGATCGCTTCGGGCATGCGGCGCTGGGCGATCAGAAGATCCATCCACTGCACCACGTTGCGCTCCCAGGGGCGCGCGGCGACGAGCCCGAGCGCGCTACCCGTGTAGCCGTGCAGGCAGTAGAGCACGGGGTAGCGGCGTGAGCCCTCGGCGTCGTAGCTCGGCGGCAGATAGACGATGACGGCGCGGCGCGCAGGGTCGCCGAGCGGATTGCCCGCGAGCGCCGGGCTCTCGATCGCATCGAAGCGCAGCGAACCGGCAAGGCCCATCGCGCGCGCGTAGTTCGATTCCATACGAGGAAGCTCGGTTCGGCGCCAGGGCCGACGATTACCGCAGGCCAAGATCGTCGCATGCGCCCCACACGCTTCGCGCTCGCGCTCGTCGCCGCGCTCGCAGCCCTTCTTCCGCTTCGCGCGAACGCCGCGACGAACTGGAGTACGTGGCACACCGCGCGCATCGTGCGCGAGCGAGCGACGCCGGTCTTCACCGTCGACGGCAAGCCTTTCTACGTGTACGGCGCGGCGTTTTTCTACGAGCGCATTCCGCGCGATCTTTGGAAGAGCGACCTCGAGCGTTATCGCGCGCTCGGGATCAATACGATCGATCTCTACGTCATCTGGAACTGGCACGAGCCGCAGCCCGGGGTCGTGGACTTCGACGGCCACACGAATCCGCGGCGCGATCTGATCGGCCTCATGCGCACGATCCACGCACTCGGCTTCAAGGTGATCGTGCGCCCCGGTCCGGTGATTCGCAACGAGTGGCGTAACGGCGGGTATCCCGATTGGCTGCTCGAGCGTCCGGCCTACGACATGCCGTTGCACGACGTCTTGGAAGGGCGCTATCCCGCGACGGCCACGCTGCAGAACGCGCACGCCGACGCCGCGAGCGCGGAGTGGCTCGCGAACGCGACGCATCGGCGTTTCGCTTCGCGTTGGCTTCACGCCGCGCTGCAGGCGATCGCCCCGTGGTCGCACGACGTCATCGCCGTCGCGCTCGACGACGATCAGGGCGCATATATCGACAACGACACGTGGCCCGCACCGCATTGGCACGCATACATGACGTGGCTCGAGACGCAGGTGCGCCACGAGATCGGCTCGCGCGTACCGCTCTTCATCAACACGTTCCAAACCAAGGTGCCGTCGGCGACGCCCGTGTGGGCGTGGGGAAATTGGTATCAGAGCGACGCGTATCGCATCGGCGACCACGATCTCGCGCAGATCGCCCTCTCCTTCGGCATGCTGCAGTCGCAACGCGATGTGCCCGTGATGGCGAGCGAGTTCCAGGCGGGCTGGCTCCAGGGAGCCGACGAGAGCGCGCCGCGCGCGGCCGCACCCGCGAACACGACGCTCGCGTTGCACGAAATGCTGCAGCAGAACGTGCACGGCGTCGTGAACTTTCCCGTGCAGGACACGCTCAATCCGGCCGGTTGGGAAGCACCGTGGGCGAATTGGTTCTACGCTTGGGATGCGGCGTTCGATCTGCAGGGAAACGCCGCGCCGCGCTTCGCACCGACGGCAGCCTTCGGCGCGCTCGTGCGCGCATACGGCCCGCTGCTCGCCACGATGCACGCCGTGAGCGACGTCGGCATCGCGTGGAGCGCCGACGCGTACGATCCGGCGACGATGACGAACGCGCGCTTCGCGGCACTCGCCGCCGCGGTCATCACCCAGCAACAGCGCTGTCGTGCGCTCGCACTCTCGTGCACGATCGTGGATCTGCACGCCACGCCCGCGAGCGAACTCGCACGGCTGCACGCGCTCGTGATACCCTCCTTCGATCCGTCACTCGCGCTCGACGCGCGTGCGCGCGCCACGCTCGAGCGCTATCGACGCGCGGGCGGCAGCGTCGTCGCGCGCGTGGACGATGCGCGCGGCGTGCGCTCGGCGACCGGCGGTCTGCGCGACGCGGCGCTCCTGGTCACGCCCGACGAACGCGTCGGCATGCTCGACATCTTCAACGCCTCGACCGAACCGCGCACGACGCCGCCGGTACGGGTCTTCTTCGGCGGCCGAAGCTTTGCGATTCCGGCGATGACGCTCGCGCCGGGAAGCGCGCGCGATCTTCCGCTCGGAATCGCCGCCAAACCGCTCGCACTGCCGACGCTCGCGCCGCTCGCACGCACGCCCGCGGCCGTCCCGATCGCGGAGCATGCGTGGCTGCCGACCGATCGTCCCGTCGAGCGCGATATCTATCGTGACGGCGAGCCGACCTACCTGCTCGACGACGGACGCATACGCGCCGTCATCGCCGCCGACGCGGGAGCGCGCGTGCTGTTGCTTGCGACCGCGGGCGGGCACCATAATTTCGTCGCGACGGTCGGCGCGGCGCGCGACGGCGTCGCCGACCCGCCCACGCCCTCGCCGCGCGACTACATCGCACCCTACACGCATCCGCTCGACGCCGGCACGTTCAACCGCGCGTACGCGTGCGCGCCCCTCGGGGCTGCGCTGCGCTGCACCTACACGGCGCCCGACCTGGCCGAGCAGCCGGTGACGTTCGAAAAGACGTTCGCGCTCGTCGGCGACACGCTCACCGTCACGCTACGCGCGAGCGCCGCGGCCACCTCGCTTTCGGCCGTCGATCCAAGCGTCCACGCCGCGCTCGATCCCGGGAGCGACGCCGTACTCACAATCGAGCAGCATCCCGGCACCGCATTCGTCCGCGTGCGCTATCCGGCCGATCGCACCGTTCGTTTGCACCTTACCCTGCAAGGAGGCGCGAACGGGGGCACGAATCGGCCCTAGTCGTCCACGGGGAAGTGGCGGAACGGCAGACGCAGCCGCCTCAAAAGCGGCCGAGGCAACTCGTGTGGGTTCGAGTCCCACCTTCCCTACCAGCTATTTCGTCGCGATATCCAGGGTGACGTCGACGGTCGAGCCGATCGTCGGATCGAGCGGCACGCGCTTCATGCCGAAGGCATGTCGATCGACCGTGCAGGACGCGCGATAGCGCGGATGGGCCGCGTCCCCCGACACCGCCACGTCGAGATGCACCGGTTGCGTGACCCCGTGGATCGTCAGCGCACCCTCCATCGTGAATCCCGTCGCCGTCGGCGCGATCGCCGAACTCGTGAAACGCCACGTCGGGTACGACGCCGTCTCGAACCAGTCGGGGCCCCGCAGTGCGTTATCGCGATCCGGTTCACCGGTCTCGATCGCGCGTGCATCGAGCACGGCGACGACGCGCACCGGTATACGGGCGTCGTCCGGACGCTCGATCGACCCGCTCACGATCGGCACCGTTCCCGTCACGTGACCCACGAAGATGTGTTCGACGGAGAAGTTCGCGTGCGAGTGCACGGGATCGATCGCCAAGATGACGCCGAGCGCGAAGGCGAGGAGCACGTCAGAAACCCTCCGTGTACTGGACGTTCATCGTATGCATCGTCAAAGGCGCGTGCACGATCACGTCTTCGAGCGTAACGCGCGCCGATCGGAACGGCCGATAGCCGAGCAGCGCAACCGCATCGCGAGCGAAGCCGTTCGTATCGTGCGTGCCTTCGTAACGCGCGAGCGCGAAGAAGCGTGCGCCGATCGCATAGCGCAGCTGCGTGAAACCGCCGCTCGAGGCATAGCCCATCCGGCCGATGCTCGAGTCGAATCCCGTTTGCAGCAGCGTTTGGCTCTCCCACTTTCCGTGTTCGTAGCCGAGCGCATATCCGGTTCGGGAAAAGCGGTCGAAACGCAGGGCGCCGTCCGGGCGCTCACCCGTCACGCCGTAGAGCGTCGCAACGAACGAGCCGGAGGCTTGCGCAAGCGCGTACATCACGTCGGTTCCGGTCGCGGCAATGCCGCTCGCGCGATCGTATCCCGGGCCCGTGAAGAGGCGCAGGCTCGCGCCGCGCAACACGTCGCCGAACGTCGCCTGCACGCCGATCTTCGGAGCCTTGAACGTGAAGTGATTGGTGCCGACCTGCTGCACGAACGGCGCGTAGTCTTGATAGCTCTCGCGAAACGTCTCCGGATCGACGGGAAGCGGGAGCGTGAACTGCCCCGCTTGCAGGTAGACCGGAATGCGCGCGCTCCACGGGTTCACGCGCTCGCCGATCCATGCGTCGCGCAGCAAACCGGGCTGCGCACCGTCGACGGCATACTGCTCGACGAAGTAGCCGGCTCGCGTACCGATCGTCCCGGAGCTAAAAAGCTCGATCTCGTCGACGATGGCCTTCGGCAGGCCTTGGCCGTCGGGCCCCGCACCCTGACGAGCACTCGAGGCGACCAGGTTGACCTTCGCCGCGAGCGGGAGCGCCGAGGTGCTCCACGAGGAGACCCCGGGAATCCGGTCCCCCGCCGCCAGGAAGTGCGCGCCGAACGCCGTCAGGTGGGGCACGACGGTGTGGCACTTCTCGCAGCTGACGCCATACTGCCGGGCAAAGAGCGCGATGGCGAAGGCGAGCCCTATGAGTTTCACCTGCGGATGATATTAGGCTTCCCTAATTCCTGTCAAGGACGAATCCGGGACAATGACGCTCCGACGCGTAATGAGCAGGTCGATGCCGCCCCTTGCTTCCGCCCGAACCTTCACTCCCGGACCGCTCCGCGGCGCGCTCGACGTGCCGGGCGATAAGTCGATCTCGCACCGTGCGCTGATCCTCGGCGCTTTTGCGGACGCGCTGATCGAGATCCGCAACCTCAACCCCGGGCGCGACGTGCGCGCGACGCTCGAGGCGCTGATCGCCCTCGGCGCGAGCGTGGAGGGCAACGGCTCGACCGTGCGCGTGCGCGGCGGTCGGCTGCGCGAACCGATGGGCGCCATCGACTGCATGAACTCCGGGTCGACCGCGCGGATGCTGCTCGGCGTCTGTGCAGGCGCCGACGTGCGCGCGCGTTTCGACGGCGACGCTTCGCTACGCCGCCGGCCGATGGAGCCGGTAGCAGCGCAGCTGCGCGCATTCGGCGCGAAGATCGAAACGACCGACGGTACACTGCCGTTGCTGATCGACGGCACGCCGCAGATCGAGACGCGCCGCTTCATCCTCATCACGCCCTCCGCGCAGATCAAATCCGCGCTGTTGCTCGCGGGACTCTTCGCGCGCGTCCCGGTGACGATTCTCGGCGACAAACGCTCGCGCGACCACACCGAACGCCTGCTGCGCTATCTCGGCGCGGAGATCGCGTGGGACGGTATGCGCGTCGAACTCCTCGCGGGGCCGACGCGGCGCGATCCGATCGACGTCGCGGGCGATTTCTCCGCGGCCGGCTTCTTCATCACCGCGGCGACGATCGCGCCCGGCAGCGCGTGCGAAATTCGCGGCGTCGGCGTCAACCCGACCCGCACGGGCTTGCTCGATGCGCTGCTGCAGATGGGCGCCGATATCGAACTGCGCAACGCGCGTGAGGTCGCGGGTGAACCCGTCGCCGACATCGTCGTGCGCCATGCGCCGCTGCGCGGCGTTACGCTCGGGCCGGACGTCGCGCTGCGCGCGATCGACGAGATTCCGCTGCTCGCTGTCGCCGCCGCCTTCGCCGCGGGCGAAACGAAGATCACGGGCGTGCGCGAACTGCGCAGCAAGGAGTCCGATCGCGTCGCCGCCATCGAACGCTTGATGGCCGCCGTCGGGATCGAGGTCGAGGCGGCACCCAACGGGCTCACGATCCGCGGCGGAACGCCGCGCGGCGAAGGCGCGAGCGTCGATACGCACGACGATCACCGGATCGCGATGGCGACCGCCGTTCTCGCCGCGGGCGCAGGACCGCTCGCGATCGACAGCGATGCTAGTATCGACGTAAGCTTCCCGGCGTTTCTCGATACTCTACGGAGCGTGCAGCACGCGTGAACGACCGCACCGACTATACCGCGAACGAGTTCGAATCCGAATCGCGCTATCTCGAGACGCTGATTTGGGAATCGCTCGTGGTCGAACGCGGCATGCGCGTCTTGGTTTGCGGATACGGCCCCGAGGGTGCGCTCGTCAAACGCGCGATCGCCTCGGGAGCGCTCACCACGGTGATCGAGCATCGCAACGAAGAGATCGCTCGCTTCGCACCGCTCGGCGCGAAGCTCTTGCGCGGCAGCACGTCGGTGATCCCCGCGAAAGAAGCGAGCTTCGATGTCGCGATCGCGTATCATTACCTGCACGAGATCGACCCCTTCTTCCACGCGCAGGTGCTCTCCGAACTCGCGCGCGTCGCCAAACGCGTCGCGATCGTCGAACCCGCGCCGCCGGCGGATCCGCTCGGAAAGCGCATCGCCCTGCTCTATTCGCAAGCCAAGCGCGAATTGGGTTCATTCGAGTACTATCAGCCGCTCGAGTACTGGAAGAAATTGCTGCAGGCGGTGAAAGCCGACGTTTCGCAGCATGTCTTCGCCTTTTCGAAGACCCCGCCGCTTGAGTATCTGCGCGATACCGTCAAGCTCTTGATCGACACGATCGAACTCGAAGAGGCGCCGCGCGAGTACGTCGACGAGCTGCGCGCGATCGCGCAGCGCTCCGATGCGGTGCTGCTCCCGCCGCCGCGCTACGTGCTCGTTGGAGCCGCCGCGGGTGAGTTGATCGCGCCGACCTTTTCGCAGCGCTCGAAACAAGCGATCAGCGCAAAGCCCTCGCGCGTTCCCGCGACCGCGTCCGAGATCGCGAAGAAAATCGAGGCTGCCCGCGACGTCTCGCAAGCGGCGGGATACGAGTTTCCGCCGGTCGAGGCGCCCCGTCC
>JAGWSR010000136.1 GCA_028869385.1 bacterium | reverse complement strand
CGCCCCGAGCCCGTCGTCGCCGCGATCGCCGAGCCGATACCGGAGGCAGCGATCGCGCCGTTATCGGCCTCGGCCGTCACGGGGGCCGAAGCGCCGAGGATTGAGATCGGCCCGTTGGCATTGTAGATCTGCACCGGCGCGCGCGCGTGCGCGATCGAAACGGAACCGGCGAATTCGCGCAGGTCAACGCGTAGACGAGCGGGGTAGCGGACCGTGTAGGTGTGCCCGCTCGGCGCGAACGGCAGCACGGAGCGAGCCGGGCCGGAGAGCGCGAGGTTCAAGCGCGCGCCCGTATGCGTCACCTCCACCTTTAGCGGCGGCGTACCCACGGGAGCGCTCCCGCTCACCGTGATGTTGGTCGCGCGGTCGTCGGGCGCGAGGGTGACGTCGCCCGTGACGTTCACACGAATCTCGGTGGCCTTCCCGGGCGCGATCGTATGCGTCGCCTGCTGCTGCGCCGCGGCGGGTCCACTCACGAGTACCGCGCAGAGCACGGTCGCCGCAGCCGGCCGGATCCAGGTCAAAGTCATGTTTTTTCCACCTCGCGCGCCAAACGAGACGCACTTTTGACACAATTGGGACCTTTGCACCATACGCATTAGGGCCTGCTTTGTGAATAAATGTTGTAAGAGGCCTCTGCACGCATTGACCAATGTTGATCGCCAGCGCGCCGCGCAGTTCTGCGACAACGCAAGGTATTTCCTTGCGCTGGGGACCGAACGCGCGTTGCAGTCGGCGCTCTACTTCTTTGACCAGGCGCTGGCGGTCGATCGCGAAAGCGCCACGGCCTACGCGGGGAAGGCCCGCTGCTACGCCGAGATCGGTGACGGCGGCTACATGCCCTCGCCGCTCCCGCAACTGCGTTTGCTCGACTTCGCGAATCGTTCGCTCGCCATCGAACGGCTCCCCGAAGCACGTGTGTTGCGTGCGAAAGCACTCGCCGAACTGCGCTATGCCTTCGCGGCCGCGAGCGCGGAGCTCGACGATCTCGACGACGCCGAAGCGCGCAGCACACGCGCGCTGATCGCAATCTATGCCGGCCGCTTCGACGACGCGTTGGCGTTGGCGAACGATCCGTTGGTGCGAGCCGTCGCGCTGCTCTACGCGCGCCGACCGCGCGAGGCGAGCGCGATGCTGGAACTCGCCGATCCGCACGGCGCGCGCCTCTGGAACGTTCCCACGCTGTTCGGCCTCGCGCGCTATCTCGACGGCGACCTCGACGGCGCGTTGGATCACTGGGAGCGCGTGCGACGGACGCACCCGACCGCGAACGCCTACCTCCTTCACGCGTACGGTGCCGCGCAACGCCACGATGAGTTCGCGGCGCTCAAGAGCGCGCTCGACGACGATCCGAGCATCGGATACCGCTCGCCTTTCTGGGAGGCGATCGCGTACGCCGGCATCGGCCGCACCGACGAAGCGCACGAGGCGCTCGCGCGCGGCATCGCGCTGCGCGATCCGTGGATGCCGCGGCTCTTGGTCGAACCCATGCTCGACCCGCTGCGCGACACCCCCGCTTTCGAGCGCCTGGCGGCGATCGTGCGGGACGGCACGGAACTTCCCGCTCGGCCGGGAACATGACGACGCCGTGGACCTCATCCGATTCTCCGACCTCGAGTGCCAATACGGCGCTCGCGAGGTCTTCCGCGCGCTCGACGGCTCGATCCGCGAGGGCGAGCGCATCGGCCTCGTCGGCCCGAACGGGGCCGGCAAGTCCTCGCTCCTGCGCTTGCTCGCGGGCGTCGAGCCGCCGTTCGGCGGTTCGATCTTCCGCGCGCGCGACATCAAGCTAGCCTACCTCGCGCAAGGCGTCGCCGACGAAACCGAAGCGACGCTGCGCGCGCTCGTGGACGACGCGCTCGCGCGCGTTCCCGACGAAGAGGCGCGCATGCGCGCGAAGACGTTGCGCATCATGCTTGCGGCGTTCGGATTCGACGAGAACGATCTCGACCGTCCGCTGCGCGCCTTCTCCGGCGGTCAGCGCACCAAAGCCGCGCTCGCGCATCTCTTCATCGACGATCCGCAATTCGTCATCCTGGACGAGCCCACGAACCATCTCGACATCGCCACGGTGCGCTGGCTCGAAGAGACGATCGCAAGCGACGGGCGTAGTTACGCCATCGTCTCGCACGACCGCTACTTTCTCGACCGCGTCGCGACGCAGATTTGGGAACTCGATCGCGGCAAACTCGAGACCTACACGCCCGCCCCGCATCCGTACACGGCGTTCCTCGCCGAGCGCGACGTGCGTCGCGAGGAGGCTCGCCGCGAGTACGAACGCTACGTCGCCGAACGCGACAAGCGGCGCGAGACGATCGCGGGCTTGCGCGCGACGCTCACCTCGTCGAACTACAGCCGCGTGCGCAGTCGCGAGAAACAGTTGGCACGCGTCGAAGCGACCGAGAGCGCGAGCGCTCCCGACGCACCGCGTGCGACGATCGCCGTGCGTCTCGACGCCGCGCGGCGCGCCGGCAACGGGTTCGCCTTCGAAACGCGCGACCTCGCCAAAGCCTACGGCGAACGCGGGCTCTTTTCGGGACTGACGCTCGAAGTGATGCGCGGCGAGCGACTCGCCGTCGTCGGCCCGAACGGTTCTG
>JAGWSR010000135.1 GCA_028869385.1 bacterium | reverse complement strand
CAAGCCCAAGCCGACACAGTGCAAGCCCAAGCCGACACAGTGCAAGCCAATGGTGACACGGTGCAAGCCCAAGCAGATGTGGTGGTTGGTTTGGGTGAGGTGGGTGATGTTGGGCGTGAGGATCGTGAGATGGAACGTGTCACCCTGAGCTTGTCGAAGGGCGCGCTCGATTTGCGTCTCGACTACGTGGAGCGGCTGGCGCTCGTGGGGCAGCCGTGGTGCGTCGCGGAGCTCGAAACCCTGCGCGCGAGCGATCCCGATCCGCACGTGCGCGAAGCGGCCGACGCGGCGATCATCGTGATCGGCAGCCGCAGTTACTGAGCGTACTCGGGGCTCTTCTTGAAGAACTTCACCATGATGTCGCGCGCGATCGGCGCGGCGACGTTCGCGCCGTAACCGCCGCTGCGATCCACGAAGACCGCCATCGCGATCTTCGGATGATCCGACGGCGCCCACGCGACGAACCACGTCGTGTTCGCGCCGGCGCCGTTGCCGGTCTCGGCCGTTCCGGTCTTGCCCGAATACGGCAGCCCCTTGATTTTTAGTCCGTACGCGGTGCCGCCGGGATCGGTCACCTTCGCCATGCCGGCGCGCACGGCGGCGAAGGCTTCGGGCGTGCCGGGAATCTGACGGATCACCTGCGGATCGAACGTCTTGATCACGCGCCCGTCCGGAGCGACGATCTCGCGCGCGACCTGCGGACGGTAGAGCGTCCCGCCGTTGATCACGGCGGAGGCGACGTTGGCGATCTGAAGCGGCGTCGCTTGCATGGCGCCCTGACCGATGCCGAGCATGCAGACTTCGCTCGGCTCCATCGGCACGCCGAACGTCTTCAACTCCCACTCCGGCGTCGGCCAGTTGCCCGCGTTCTCGCCGGGTAGATCGATGCCGCTCTTCGCATCGAGTCCGAAGAGATGCGCCCACTTTTGTAGGCGCACGCGACCCAAGCGCCACGCCATCTGGTAGAAGTAGCCGTCCGAAGACGCGGCGAGCGCGGGAACGAACGTGGTGTTGCCGAGTCCGCCCGAGACGATGTCGCGCGCGAGGTATCCGCCGCAATTCCACGCGCCGCTGTCGTACACGATTTCATTCGGCTTCACCACGCCCTCGGTGATCGCGGCGGTTCCGGTGACCATCTTGAACGTCGAGCCGGTCGGCGTCGCGGCGCCGATCGCATTGTTGAAGAGCGGATCGCTCGGATCGAGCAGATACTGCGCGACGCGTTTGTAGTCGTCGCTGGCGAATGCGTTCGGATCGAACTCCGGTGCGCTCGCCATCGCAAGGATGCCGCCCGTCCACGGATCCTCCACGACGACCGCGCCCGAGAGCTTGCGCCCGTGCGCCCACTTCGCGATGCCGTCGTGCAGCGCGCGCTGCACGATCTCTTCGAGACGCCAATCGATATTCGTCACGAGCGTGTCGCCGGGAATCGCCTGGCGCGACGGCAGCTTGATGCCCGGAACGACCGATCCCGTCGCGTCCACGACGACGCGCTGTCCGCCGGGCGTACCGCGCAGATAGCGATCGTACACGTACTCGAGTCCGTCTTTGCCGACGACGTCGTTCGGCGTGTACCCCTCGTGCTTGAGGCGGTCGTACTCTTTCTCGGTGATCTGGCCGACGTAGCCGAAGATCGACGCGCCGATCGGTCCGCCCGGATAGTCGCGAATCGGCTGCACTTCGAGATCGACGCCGGGAAGGTCGTTCAAGAGTTCCGAGAGCCGCGCGACGTGCGCGACCGGAATATCTTCGGCGAGCACGACCGGACCGTACGGCTCGTAGGTCTGCACTTCGGCGAAGTCTTTGTAATTGACGCCGCGGTGGTGCAGGAGGCGATCGTGCAGCGAGGCTTCGGTCACGCCGAGCGTGCGCGCGAGCGTTCGTAACTCTCCGTCGATGTCGGTCACTTCCGACGGAATCAACGCGACGACGAACGATGGACGGCTGCGCACCATCGTGTGGCCGTTGCGATCGACGATGAGTCCGCGCGGTGCGGCGACTTTGATGAGACGCACTTGGTTCGCCTGCGCGTCGGCGCGGTACTCGGCGCCGTGCACGATCTGCACCTGCACGAGCCGCGCGACGAGCGCTCCGAGTGCAAAGAGCAGCACGACGATGAACGACGCGATCCGCCACGGTGATTTCTGCCACTGGGGTCGCGCGATGCGACGACGATCCATCGTCATGCGTACCGGTCGTCGAAGCGGCGCGCGACGAGCATCACGACGACCATCACGAGTACGTCGAGCACGCCCTTGACGATCGCTTCGTGAAAGTGCAGCCAACCGAGACCGCCCGGGTAGCCTTCGAACGCCATGACCATCCAGAAGAGCAGTTGGCGCAGCAGCGTCGCACCGAAGGTGAGCGCGACGACGATCGGGATCGAATCGGCGAAGAAGCCGCGCGAGGCGACGCTCGCGACGATCGCGACGAGCGTGGTGGAGATCGTCCACGCGGCGCCCGTGCCGGTCGCGAGAATGTCTTCGAGCAAGCCGGCCGCGAGGCCGTAGATCGCGGCCCACCGCAGGTCGGCGCGCAGCGCGTACCACACGACCGCGACGAGCACGAGGCTCGGCTCGGTATCGCGCACGCGCACGTGCTGCATCAACGTCGTCTGCGCGACGATCGCGATGGCGAGAACGGCGGCGGTGATCCACCACATCGGCACGCTCGCGCGTGCGATCGGGACTCTATTTCGGGACAACGACAACGCGATCGAGCGAGCCGAGATCCACGGCCGGTTTGAGAATCGCCGTTTGGTAGAGATTCGCGTCGCCGCGTTCGATGCGCGTGATCGTTCCGATGGGAACGCCCGAATGGAACGAGCGCCCTTCGCCCGTCACGACCACGTCGCCGATCTTGAGCGCGGCGTCTTGCGGAATGTACTCCACGCGTACGCTCGCGAGGTTGCCGCGAGCGATGCCCCAATAGCGTCCGCGACGCGTCACGGCGGGAATGCGGCTCGTGTAATCGGTCACCAGAACGACTTGGCTCGAGAAGGGCGACACGGCCGCGATGCGGCCGACGACGCCGCCCTGCGCGAGCACGCCTTCGTCTTTGCGAATGCCGGCGTTCGCGCCGCGATCGATCGTAATCGTTCGCGATTCGTTCTCCGGCGGATAGCCGACGACGCGCGCTTCGATACCGTTTGGATTGGTCTCGACGATCGGATGCACGGAGACTTCGGCGGCGTACTGCGCGGCGAGCTCGTGCAGGCGTTCGTTCTGCGTGCGCAGCGTTTGGTTCTCGGCGCGAAGCGCGACGTTCTCGCGCTCGAGTTGCGGTAACGAGAGCACCGCGTTTCCCGCACCGCGCACGCCGTTGATCGTAGCCGTCGCCGCGCCTTCAACGAACGACAAAACGGAGAGTCCCGCGTTGGTTAGCGGACTCTCGGTGCCGGTTCGCTGCGCGTTGATCTGCACGAGTGCGAGCAACGCGGCAACGATGATGATGGTGATGAGCGCAAAGAGCTTGCGCTCGTCGCGGTACGTGAAGATGTGGCGCCCCCGGAGAAAACCTTACCGATTGGATGTTTTCTTCGCGGTCGGGAGCGTAAATCCCAACTGCCGCAGGGTCCGAACGAAGCGAGCGAGCGGGAAGCCCATGACGGTATAAAAATCCCCGGCGATTCCCTCGACCAGCGACGCGGCGCGCCCTTGAATGCCGTAGGCGCCGGCCTTGTCCATCGGCTCGCCGGTCGCGACGTACTCGGCGATCTCGTCGTCTTCGAGCGCGTAGAAGCGCACGCGGGTACTCGACGCCCGTTCGACCAGGTCGTCGCGGCCGGGCAGCGCCAGCGCGAAGGCCGTGTGGACCTGATGCTCGCGGCCCGAAAGGGCGCGCAGCATCCGCGCCGCGTCGTGGGCGTCCTTGGGCTTATTGAGGGCGGTGCCGTCCACGTCCACGACGGTGTCGGCGGCCACCACCACGGCGTCGCGATGGAAGTCTTGGATGTCGCGCGCCTTGGCGGCCGCATGCCGGATCGCGAGTTCGAGCGGGGTGGCGAGCGGATCGTCGGGTTCGTCGTAGCCGCTCGGCCGGACGTCAACTTGCAGGCCGAGGGAGCTCAAGAGTTCGAGGCGGCGCGGCGAGGCGCTCGCGAGAACGATGCGGTCGAGGGCGGTCATTGGTAGCTCGTGCCTCCGGCGGTGACGTAGCCGCCGACGTGACGCCCGCGCGGATCGTGATGCGTCCAATGGATCAGGCCGCCGAGCGGATTGTAGATGTACACGCCTTTGACGACGACGCGCTCCTTCGGCCGCAGCGCGATCGGGCCCGTGATCGTCGTGTTGGTCTCGACCTTCACGAGGAGATCGCAATTGCCGTCGAGCTTGACGAGGTAGCCTTCGTGTTCGCCGCTCCGGCCGGCTCGCTCGCCGAGGACGTCGATCACGTGCCCCGTCGCGATCACTTCGTCGCCGCTGCGCTGCGTGCCGTAGTCGTTGCAGACGGCGGCGTTATCGGGCGCCTCCGCGTGCGAGGCGCATGCGCTCGCGAGGGCGAGGATCAGGGCTGCGGCGAGAGGCCGTAGAGTTTGTGCGCGACGATGTACTGCCATACCGGTTCGGGTACGAGATAGCGTACGCTGCGTCCCTGCGCGAGGAGGGTACGAATCAGGGTCGCCGACTCCGGAATCTCGGGCATGTTGAGCGTCGCGATGCGCTCGCGCAAGCCTTTGGGTACCGCGGCGATCACGCGCTGCAGCGCTTCGGCGCGCACGCCCGGACGCGGCGCGATGACGAAGCGTTCGAGCCCTTCGAGCACCTCGTCGAAGCGTTGCCACGACGAGTTGGCGACGGAGTCCGCGCCGATGATGAAGGTGAAGCGCGCGTCGGGATACTTCGCGTGGAGGATCGGCAAGAGATCGGCGGTGAGCCCGCTCGAATCCGGGCGCAGATCGGCCTCTTCGAGTTTGAACGCGCGATTGTTCGCGATCGCGCCGAGGACCATCGCGCAGCGATGTTCGGGGCTCGCGAGCGCCGACGCGCGGTACTGCTGGTTGCGCGTCGGCACGAAGAGCACGCGATCGAGTCCTTCGAGCGAGCGCGCCGACTCCGCGACGAAGAGATGCGCGTTGTGAATCGGGTCGAACGTGCCCCCGAAGATCCCGAGCCTCATGAGTAGGTGAATTCGTACCCCGCGATGCGCACGGTATCACCGTCCACCGCACCGAGCTCGCGCAGCTTCTTCTCCACGCCCATCTTCGCAAGCGTGCGCTCGAAGCGCGCGAGCGCTTCATCCGAGTCGAAGTTGGTCAACGCGACGAGCCGCTCGACGCGCTCGCCCGAGATCACGAACGTGCCGTCCTTCGCGCGTTCGATCGTGAATGCGTCGTGCGGAACGAGTTCGATATGCGCGGGCGGCGGCGTGACGACTTCGGGTAGCGGCGCCTCTTTGATCGTCTGCCACACCGCGTAGACGAGCTCTTGCACGCCTTCGCGCGTCGCCGAGCTGATGCCGCGCGCTTCGGGAAATTGCTCGCGCAATTCGGCGAGACGCTGCTGCGCGTCGGGGAGATCGAGCTTGCTCACCACCACGAGCGTCGGTTTATCGAGGAGCTTCGGGTTCCACGCACCGAGTTCGCTCTCGATCGTCGTCTTATCGTGCAGCATCTCGTCGAGCGGTTTCGCGCCGTCGAGCAGATGCACGAGCGCGCGCGTGCGCTCGACGTGTTTGAGGAATTGATCTCCGAGCCCGGCGCCTTCGTGCGCGCCTTCGATCAAGCCCGGCACGTCCACCATGACGAACGATTCGTCGTCGCTCACGCGGACGACGCCGAGTTGCGGTTCGATCGTCGTGAACGGATAGTCGGCGATCTTCGGGCGCGCGGCCGAGACGACCGAGAGCAGCGTGGACTTGCCGGCATTCGGCACGCCGATCACGCCGCAGTCGGCGAGCAGGCGCAGTTCCAAGCGCACGGCGCACTTCTCGCCCGGCTCGCCGTTGTAGGCGATGCGCGGCGCCTGGCGCGTGCTCGTGGCGAAATGCTGGTTGCCGAGCCCGCCCTTGCCGCCCTTGGCGACGAGGACGCGGTCGCCCGGCTGCGCGAGGTCGGCGACGAACTGCTCCGGCTTGCCTTCAAACGCGCGATAGACGATCGTGCCGACCGGAACGGGGATCGTGAGATCGTCGCCGCTGCGTCCCGACTTGTTCGACTGACCGCCCGCCTTGCCGGCCTCGGCGTGAAACTGCCGCTTGAAGCGAAATTCGACGAGGGTCGAGAGCTCGGGGGTCGCCTCGAGAAAGACGCCGCCGCCGTGACCGCCGTCGCCGCCCGCGGGCCCGCCTTTGGGAATATACTTCTCGCGCCGCCACGCAACGATGCCGTTGCCGCCGTCGCCTGCGGCGACCGTTATCGACGCCTCGTCAATGAATTTCACTAGGGACGTTCAGTTGCGGGAAGGCCGAGCCGGGACCTTCGGACATCTGTAGTACCAGGCGCGATGTGTGCTAGGCTTCTGGCATGACGAAGCAGGGAGCATTGCTCGGCTGCCTCGTGCTGGTGTCGGCGTGCCTTTGCGCGCCGGCTCTTTTCGCACGAGCCGCGGCCCCTCAGCCTCATCCGAGCGCGCTCTGTGGCGGACCGATTCCATCGGGGGTTCTCCAAGAGCCGCCCACCGTCGAAATGGCGAGCGCGCCGCTCGATGACCTGGGGCGCCACGAACTCATCCTGCGTGCCTACCGCTCGGGCGACCGCTTTTGCTTTCACTATACCGAGGATGGGCACGCGCACGTCGGCTCGCCGATCATCCTGACGCACCCGGGCGAGACGTTCGCGATTCGCGTCGTGGACGAACTCGTCGGCAACGCGTCGGGCGCGACGATGCCCGCGAGCAAGCTGCAGCCATGCATGCCGAAGATGACGATGAAGTACGGACCGCAGCGGCACTTCGTCGGCTACATGGGTCACGAGATGATCGAGCGGCCCACGATCGCAACCGACATCGACGTAAACTTGCACATGCACGGCTTCGAAGGCTCGCCAAACCAGGACGACGTCTTCGAGTCCGCGCTCAGCACGCCCGCGCACGCGTGCGAGTACGTCTTCACGATTCCGCCGACGCAGCCGCCGGGTACGTACTTCTATCATCCGCACGCGCACGGCATGGCGAGCGACGAAGTCTCGGGCGGACTCTCGGGTATGTGGATCGTCGAACCCAAAACGCCCGCGATTCCGAAGGCGGATCAACACGCGATCGTGATCTCGTACCGCGTGCCGTTCGTCAAAGACTACGCGTTCGGAAGGCACTACGGTGCGGACTTCATCGCGGGAGCGAAACGTTTCGCCGCGATGCGCCAGTCAACACCGATCGCGTTCGATCCGTTCGACCCGCCGCCGCAGCCCGCATTCGAGGCCATCCGCGCGGGGAACGTGCGGTTGCCCGCGTGCGGCAGTCGCGTGATGCCGCGTGCCGCGATCGACGGTGTGGATGCGCCGGCGACGCTGACCGTTCCGGCGGGCTCCACGCAGTTGCTGCGCGTGCTCAACGCGTTTAGCGACAGCATCGCCTTTCTGCGCATGCGCGACGCGCAAGGTCACGACGTGCCGCTCGACGTCGTCGGACGCGACGGCGTTCCGGTCGGCGGGGACAACGCCGATCCGCTCGGCACCTACGATGCGCAGAACCAGGTGCCCGTCGCCCCGGCGGGACGTATCGACGTGCTACTCACGCTGCAGCCCGGACAGCGCGCGACGCTCTACGGTGCGCCCGCGTGCACGGCGCCCGGCGACGAACTCAAAATCCCGCACGACTACGTGACGATCGTCGCGGGGCCGCCCGCTGCGACGCCGGAAATCGTCGCTTCGCGACCGCTCGACCGCGCGCACGATGCGACCTCGCAACTCGTTGCGTACGTGCGCGCGCATCCTGCGCTCGTGCGCAAGCGCGCCTTCACCTACACGGAGTACTTCCCGTTCGACGCGACGGGGCGAGGACTCGATGAAGACTGGTATCTCACCGAGACGAGCGATCCGAACTTCGTCGAGAAACCGTTCATGGCGATGTACGCACCCGGCGCGAAGATGCCGATGCCGACGGTCGTCGTAAAGCAAGGAACGATCGAAGAGTGGTATCTCTTCAACACGACGATGGAGATTCACAGCTTCCACATTCATCAGATGTCGTTCGTGGATCTCACCGCGCAAGGCGGGCCCGAACGTCTCGATACCACGGTGATTCCGTTCGGGACGTTCCTCCCGAACGCGCGCGAGCCGAACTTCCCGTTGCTCAAGCCGTCGCTGACGAAGGTGCTGCTCGACTTCCGCAACGTCCCCAAGGGCACGTTCGTGTTTCACTGCCACATGCTCTTCCACGAAGACAACGGCATGATGGGCGTCATCAAGGTCGTGTAGCGAATAAAAAAAGCGGGCCGCGTATGCGGCCCGCTTTTTTTATTCGAGGTTCGCGCGCGTTGGTTAGGCGGCGACGACCGCACGCACGTTGACGTGCTTCTTGTTACGGCGTTCCGAGAATTCGACCGTGCCTTCGACGAGCGCGAAGAGCGTGTGGTCCTTACCGATGCCGACGTTCTCGCCCGGATAGAACTTGGTGCCGCGCTGGCGCACGATGATGTTGCCCGCGAGCACGCGCTCGCCGCCGTAGCGCTTCACGCCGAGGCGCTGGGCGTTGGAGTCGCGACCGTTTCGGGTCGAACCGGCGCCCTTTTTGGACGCGAACAGTTGCAGGTCAAACTGGAACATAGCCGGGTGAGTATAGCAAAGGGCCGCACCCGGTGCAAGGACTTCACGAGACCGCGGGTTCGGCGAATCGCAGTTCCCCGGAATCGGCGTCGAGCTCGGCTTCGAGGCCGATGGGCAGGAGCCACTGCTCGTCGATGTGGCCGAAAGGCAGGCCGCAAGCCACGGGCAGGCCGAGCCCGCCCATGCGCTCCGCCGCCACGTCGAGGTGCTCGAGATCGCCGAGCGCCACGCCCGACGCCCCGTCGAAGGCTCCGGCGAGGCGCAGCTGGGTGAGCAGTCTATCGATGCGATAGGGAGCCTCGTTCACGTCTTCGAGGGCGAGGATCGCGCCCCGCGTCGCGATCGCGAATGGGGTGCCGCAGAGGTGTGCCGCGAGCGAGAGGTTGCCGCCGCGGATCGGCCCTCGCGCGCGCCCGCCCACGAGGGCCGTCGCGTTCGCGCGCAGCGGCTCGAACGGTTCGAGGCTACTGAGGGCGCGCAGCAGTCGCTCTCGCGCGGCCTCGCTCATCGACGCGGAGGCGACCGGGCCGTGGAACGTCACCACGCCCGAGCGCTGCGCGAAGGCATTGAGCGGCGCGGTGAGATCGGAGTAGCCGAGGAGCACCTTCGGATCGCGGGCGAGCGCGGCGTAGTCGAGCCGTTCGAGCAGCCGCATCGTGCCGTAGCCGCCGCGCAACGCGAAGATGCCGCGGATCGCGGGGTCGGTCAGGGCGGCGTTGATGTCGGCCGCGCGGGCGTCGTCGTTGCCGGCGAGGTAGGCCGCGCTCGAGCGGGCGTGCGCTCCGAGTACCGGCTCGAAGCCGAGCGCGCGGACGTTCGCGCAGGCGCGCTCGATGCCGTCGGCATCGAGCGGCGAGGCGGGGGCGACGAGCGCGATGCGATCGCCGGGGCGTAGCCGTTGCGGCTTAACTATGGATCGGAACCGGCGGCGCGGTGCGCACCGGAGGCAGCGGATGGAGCGGTCGGCGCGGCGGATAGGGCGGCCGAGGCGGTGGATGGCCCACGTAGCAGCGGTGGCGCGTGTCGTAGCCGTTCGGGCGCTCGCAGAAGCACGAGGTGTGGCGGCCGCGATAGGTGCACGCGTAGGTGAGATACTCGACGTTGATCGAGACCGGCCAGGGCGACGGGGCGGGCGGCAGCGACGGGCCCGCCGTGATCGTCCAGAACGTCTGATCGGCGAGGCTCGGCCCCGCCGTCGCGACGGCGAGCGCAAGTATAAAGAGGGCCACGATGAACGGCTTCATGCGTGGCCCCATTTTAGCACGTTCGCGCTCCCCGGCTAACGGATCGAGACCGCGTGGAACGTGCCCGAGCCGTCGTAGTACCCGTAGGCGGTGATGCTGCGCGACGGGTAGAGCTGGCCGTAAACGGCGCCGCGCTGGAAGGCCTGCGAGGCGTCGAAGCTGCGCGCGCTCAGGCCCTGGAGAATCGTGATCGTGTTTCCGTTGACGGAAGTGATCACGCCCGCGAGCGTGGCGTTCGCGTTGCCGTACCCGCCGTAGCCGTTATAGCCGTTGTAGCCGTTCCCGCCCTGGTTCTTGCACCAGCCGCGGGTATGGCCCGCGGGGTTGGTGCAGCCGTGCGGATCATCGTTTTCGCCGTAGCCGTTCCGCCCGGTGCACGGCTGGCCGTCCCGGCAGGAGTTTGCGGATTGCGGATGCCGGTCGCCGTGGTGGTGGTCGCCGTCCGCCTGGGCCGCGAGGGGCAGGATCAAGGCGAGGGCCGCGGCGGCGGCTGCGAGGCGTGTGGTCATCATGGGATCCTCCTACCCAGGGAGAACGTGCTCCATCCCTTCCGAAGTTCGCAGAGGGGTGCTCGCTTGCTCGATTTGAAGGCGCCACGGCGCCTGCGCCGTAACATTCGAGCGTTTTGAATACGCGTCGTGTCGTCATCACCGGCCTCGGGGCCGTCACGCCCCTGGGCAACTCCGCTCCCGAATTCTGGCGCCGCTTGGTCGCCGGCGAATCGGGGGTCGGTCCGATCACCGTTTTCGATGCCAGCATCTTTACGACGCGCATCGCGGCGGAGGTCAAGGACTTCAACCCCGACGAGCTGATCGGCAAAAAAGAGGCGCGCCGCATGGACCGCTTCTCGCAGTTCGCGTTCGTCGCTGCGCGCGAGGCGATTGCCGACGCGCAGCTTCCCGAGGATCGCGAGTTCAAAGATCGCGTCGGCGCCGTGATCGGCACCGGGATCGGCGGCATTCAGACGTTCTGGTACGAGTCGCTGAAGGCCACGCAAAACGGCAATTGGGCGAAGACCTCGCCGTTCTTCATTCCGATGCTCATGGCGAACGCCGCCACCGCGCATATTTCGATGGCGTACGGATTCCGCGGACCGATCCACTCGGTCGCGAGCGCGTGCGCCTCGGCGAACGATGCGATCGTGACCGCGTACAATTTCGTCGCCAACGGCGACGCGGTTGCGATGTTGACCGGCGGCTCCGAAGCGTGCATCTCGCCGCTCGCCGTCGGTGGCTTCTGCACGATGAAAGCGATGTCCACGCGCAACGACGATCCGACCAAGGCGTCGCGCCCGTTCGATAAGGAGCGCGACGGATTCGTGGTCGGTGAAGGCGCGGGCGTCTTCGTCTTCGAGGAGTACGAGCACGCCAAGGCGCGCGGCGCGAAGATCTACGCCGAAGTCTTGGGCTACGGGCAGTCGGCCGACGCATACAACATCGTCGCGCCGGATCCCGACGGCAACGGCGTCTCGCTCGCGCTCTCGCGCGCGCTCGCGTCGGCGAACGTGAAGCCCGACGACGTGCAGTACATCAACGCGCACGGCACTTCGACGCCGCTCGGCGACACGGCCGAATCGCAAGCGATTCAAAAACTCTTCGGCGCCGATACGAAGGTCGCGGTGAGTTCGACGAAATCCATGCACGGGCACGCGCTCGGCGCGGCGGGCGGTCTCGAAGGCATCGCGACGATCATGGCCGTGTACGACGACACGATGCCGCCGACGATCAACTACGAATTTCCCGATCCCGACTGCACGCTCGACTACGTTCCGAACGTCGCGCGCAAGGCGACGGTGAACGTGGCGCTCTCCAACTCGTTTGGATTCGGCGGCCACAACAGCGTCATCGTCTTCGGCAAGGTTCGCTAAGCCCGCACCGCATGGCCGGTGAAGCACATCGCAAGCGCCTGCGCGCGCTGCTTCGCCTTGCCGGCGTGCGCGCGGTGGGCGATTTCACGCTCGTCGAGCAGGCGTTCGTGCACGAGAGCCACGCCAAAGAGCAGGGCGGCGCCTCGAACGAACGCTTGGAATTTCTCGGCGACTCGGTGCTCGGCATGGTCACCGCGGCATGGCTCTTCGAGCGCTTTCCCGACGAGCCCGAAGGGCGCCTGACGCTGCGTAAAGCGGCGATCGTGAACGACGCGCAGCTGGCCGAATCGGCGCGCCGCTTGGGCTTCTCCGACGTGGTGCAACTCGGCGCGGGCATGCGCAACGCCGGCGGCGCGAACAATACCTCGATCCTCGCCGACGCGTTCGAGGCCTTCGTGGCCGCGATCTACGTGCGCTACGGTATCGAGCGCGCGCGGACGTTCGTGCTCGGCGAGCACGTCGAGCGCCTCGACCACGATCCCGAGGCGCTCCTCGACGCCAAGACGCGCCTGCAGCACTACGCGCAGGAGCACCTCTCGGCCACGCCCTCCTACCGCGAGGAGAGCCGGGGGACGCCCCAGGCGCCGCACTTCGATTCCTGCGTCGTCGTGGACGGAAAGACGTTGGGAACCGGGAGCGGTCCCTCGAAGAAAGCCGCACAGCAAGCTGCCGCCGAAGCGGCGCTGCGCACCCTACTCGCCGCCGAGCCCAGCTCGAAGCGCCGGAAGAAATGAAGTTAAAGAAGATCAAGTCCTTCGGGTTCAAGACCTTTGCCGAACCGACCACGCTCGATT
>JAGWSR010000006.1 GCA_028869385.1 bacterium | reverse complement strand
GACTACTTCACCATCCACGCCGGCGTGCGCCTGGCGCATGTGCCGCTGACCTCGAAGCGCGTCACCGGCATCGTCTCGCGCGGCGGCTCGATCATGGCGCGTTGGTGCCTGGCGCATCACCGCGAGAGCTTCCTTTACACGCACTTCGAGGACATCTGCGAGATCATGAAGGCCTACGACGTCGCGTTCTCGCTCGGCGACGGGCTGCGTCCCGGCTGCACCGCCGATGCGAACGACGCCGCGCAGTTCGGCGAGCTCGAGACGCTCGGCGAACTCACGCAGATCGCGTGGAAGCACGACGTGCAGGTGATGATCGAGGGGCCCGGCCACGTGCCGATGCACCTCATCAAAGAGAACATGGAGAAGCAACTCGAGATGTGCCACGAAGCGCCGTTCTACACGCTCGGGCCGCTCGTCACCGATATCGCTCCCGGCTACGATCACATCACCTCCGCGATCGGCGCGGCGATGATCGGTTGGTTCGGCACGGCGATGCTCTGCTACGTCACGCCGAAAGAACACCTCGGCCTTCCGAATAAGAAAGACGTGAAGGACGGCGTGATCGCGTACAAGATCGCGGCGCACGCGGCCGATCTCGCGAAGGGCCATCCGCGCGCGCGTCACTGGGACGACGCGCTCTCGAAGGCACGCTTCGAGTTCCGTTGGGAGGATCAGTTCAATCTCGCGCTCGATCCCGAAACCGCGCGCGAATTCCACGACGAAACGCTCCCCGCTCCCGGAGCGAAGATCGCGCACTTCTGCTCGATGTGCGGCCCGCATTTCTGCTCGATGAAGATCACGCAAGAAGTGCGCGAGTTCGCCGAATCCGGCATGAAAGAGAAGAGCAAAGAGTTCCTCAACGCCGGCGCCGAGGTCTACGTCCCAACCCCGGTATCACCCTGAGCAACCCCGGTGTCACCAACAGCAACCCCGGTGTCATCCCGAGCAACCCCGGTGTCATCCCGAGCAACCCCGGTGTCATCCTGAGCTTGTCGAAGGACGTGCACATCCAAGGCGTCCTCTTCGATCGTGACGGCACGATCGTGGAGGACGTCCCCTACAACGGCAATCCCGAACTGGTGCAGCCCGTGCGCGACGCGCGCGGGCTGCTCGATCGTCTGCGCGCAGCTGGGTTACGGGTTGGCGTGCTGACCAATCAGAGCGGGGTGGGCCGCGGCATCATCACCGAAGCGCAGATGCATGCGGTGAACGCGCGCGTGGAAGCATTGCTCGGGCCGTTCGATGGATGGTTCATCTGTCCGCACGCGCCCGCCGACGATTGCGAGTGCCGCAAGCCGAAACCGAAACTCGTGCTCGACGCGGCGCGAGCGTGGGGCGTGAAGCCGGCCGCGCTCGTGGTCGTGGGTGATAAGGAGAGCGACGTCGAGGCCGCGCGCAACGCCGGTGCGAGCGGCGTGCTCGTCGGCGAAGGGTTTACGCTAGCCGACGCGGTCGCAGCGATTCTATCCGACGCGCGGCATTAGTGCGCGTCGTCGTGCAGCCAGTAATCCACGTCGGGGCCGTGCGCGCTCGCCGCGAGATCGACGACGCTCGGAATGTGTACGGCCGCTTTGAGGTCGCGCCATGCGCGCAGCACCTTCACGACGTAGCGCTGCGTTTCGTAGTAGGGCGGGATGCCGCCGAAGCGTTCGACCGCCTTCGGGCCGGCGTTGTACGCGGCGAAGGTGAGCTCGTAACGGTGCGGATTCGCGGCGAAGGTTTGCAGCAGGCCGCGTAGGTACTTCGCCGCTCCGGCGAGGTTCTGGGCCGGATTGCGCGGATCGACGCCGAGCGTCGCGGCGGTGCCCGGCATGAGCTGTCCGAGGCCGATGGCGCCCGCGCTCGAGACCGCGTGCGTGTGCCAGCTCGACTCGACCGTGACGATCGCCGCGAGCATGTTGGTGTCGATCTTCCACTTCGAGGCGCTCGCCAGTAGATGGCGCGCCAGGTCCTCGCTCTGCCAGTTCGGCAGCTCGGGATTGTAGTGGCGCAACACGCTTGCGTAGGCGCGAATCGCGACCGGGCTCGGCGGCACCGGTCGGGTGGCGGCGCTCGCGGCACCGGACAGCGCGGACCACAAAAGGATGCATAGTCCCGCAAGGAGCGGGGCTCGGCGTCGGCTCATGGGTCCTGGCAGTTCCAGCGCCGGGAGACGATTCCCGGCAGGATGTCCCTACTTGCCGGAGGGCGCGCGTGGGCGCGCGAAGACCCTGCCGCTATGAGTCGTTTTTCGTCGCTGTCGCCACGCGCCCGTCGAGCCTGGGGGATTGGCCTCATCGCCTGGTTCGTGCTGCTGATCGCGGGCATCGCCGTCTCGCAGTGGTACGCGGAGAACGTCAACGTGCCGCGCTACGAGGCGAAGATGCACGCGGAGCAGCGATGAAGCTCGAGGGCACCGGGAAGCTCCTACGCATCTTCGTCGGCGAGAGCGACCGGATCGAGAATCAGCCGCTCTATACGGCGATCGTGGAGCGCGCGCGGGCCGCGGGTTTGAGTGGCGCGACCGTCTTCAAGGGCATCGAGGGCTTCGGCGGCCACTCGGTCGTGCACGCCGCCCGGGTCTTCGACCTCTCGACCGACCTGCCGGTTCTCATCGAAATCGTCGACACCGAAGAGAAGATTCGCGCCTTCATCCCCTCGCTCGACGCGATCGTGACCGAAGGACTCATCACGCTCGAGACGGTGGAGGTGATCCGCTACCTGAGCGGGAGCCCGCGCTCGTGAGCGCCGCCTTCGACTGGCGCAACCTGCTCGCGATTCTCTGCGGGGGCGGCATCGGGTCGGTGCTGCGCTATGCCGTGACCGTTCTCTTGACGCAGCGCGTCGGCGCCGGCTACGCGTGGATTCCGACGTTGCTCATCAACGTCACCGGGAGCCTGATCATCGGTGCGGTCTTCGAGCTCTCGCAAACGCGTGCGTTCGGCATCTCCCCGCTCGTGCGGATCTTCTTGATGACCGGAGTCCTCGGCGGCTACACGACCTTCTCCACGTTCTCCCTCGATAGCGTGACGCTGGTCGCCGACCGCGCCGTGCCGCTCGCCCTCGCCTACGCGAGCGGAAGCGTGGTGCTCGGGTTTGCCGCCGCGTACGTGGGGGTCGTGATCGCGCGAGCAGTGCAACCGTAGCACCTTGCCCGGTGGTTACGGTACCCGTTAGCCGCAAGCACCGGAGGAATCAATGCTCGACAAGACCGTCTTCGAACGCATCGAGGACCGCATCGAAAAAATGGGCGAGGGAGAACTCGACGACCTGCCCGTCGGCGTCATCACGCTCGATCTGAACGCGAAGATCCTGCGTTACAACAAGCTCGAGGCCGAGATGGCGCGTCTCGATCAGCGCTCGCAGATCGGTAAGGACTTCTTCAAAGACGTCGCCCCCTGCACCGCCAACCCCGATTTTCAAGGCCGCTTCCAGGAGCTCACGCAGAAGAACTTCGGCGTCGTCAACTTCGACTACACGTTCAAGTTCTCGTGGGGCCCGCAGCGCGTCCACATCACGTTCATCCGCAAGGCCGGCCGCGACGAGATCGACGTTTTGGTGACCCGCCTCGGCGGTTGAGAAATCTTTGAAGCCTGCAGCGCAGGAGAAACCTAGCGCCGCTGCGGACCTCGACGGGCTACCCTTTCGTAAGAGGAGAGAGATTTCTTGAAAGCCCGTCTTGCCGTAGCGGCGTTGATCTTCGCTGCCGGCTTCACCACGTTCGCGGGAACCGCGTCCGCCCAGGGCGCGGCGACCGCGAAGCCGAGCGTGTCGCCCTCGCCGACGCCGACACCCGGACCGCCCTTTGCCAACATGAGTTGGCGCGAGATCGGGCCCGCCACGGCGGGCGGACGGATCGCGGCGGTCGCCGGATCGGCGACCGATCCCAAGCTCTACGTCGTCGGCTCGGCCGGCGGCGGCGTGTGGAAGACCGATAACAGCGGTCAGACCTGGGATCCGATCTTCGAAAAGGAACCCGTGGCCGCGATCGGTGCGGTGACGATCGATCCGACCGACAATAAGACGATCTGGGTGGGCACCGGCGAGGAGAATCCTCGCAACGACGTCAGCTACGGCGACGGCGTCTATAAATCGACCGACGGCGGCGAGCATTGGACGAACGTCGGGCTCGCGCCGACCAAGCAGATTTCCCGCATTCTCGTGGACCCGACCGATCACAATCACGTGATCGTCGGCGCGCTCGGCGACCTCTTCAACGACTCGCCCGACCGCGGCGTCTACGTCACCGAAGACGGCGGCAAGACGTGGAGCAAGACCCTTTACACCGGTCCCGAGGCCGGCGTCTCCGACATGGCGATGGATCCGCAGCACCCGAACGTCGTGTACGCGGGCATGTGGCAGTTTCAGCGTCGCCCCTGGACCTTTACGAGCGGCGGTCCTCAGGACGGCCTCTTTAAATCCACCGACGGCGGTAAGACCTGGACCAAGCTCACCGGCAACGGCCTGCCGACCGACACGATCGGCCGCATCGGCCTCGCGGTCGCGCCGAGCGACGGCAACCGCGTCTATGCGTTGATCGAATCGAAGCAGGGCATCCTGTGGCGCAGCGACGACGCAGGCGGTAAGTGGACGATGGTTTCCGACAACACGCTCGTGGATCAACGTCCGTTCTACTTCACGCATCTCGGCGTGGATCCGAAGAATCCCGACATCGTGTACGGCGTCTCCGAGGCGCTCTCGAAATCGACCGACGGCGGCAAGACGTTCAAAGAGATCGCCGATCAGGTGCACGTGGACTACCACGCCATTTGGATCGCTCCCAACGACGGCTCGCGCATCATCACCGGTGAAGACGGCGGCTACGCGCTCACGCTCGACGGCGGCGACAACTGGTTTTTCTCGGCAAATCTGCCGATCGCGCAAGTCTATCGCGTCGGCCTTTCGAACGAAAATCCGTACTGGGTCTGCGGCGGCCTGCAAGACAACAACGGCTGGTGCGCGCCGAACAATTCGCAAGATCCCTCGGGCATTCAGAACAAGGCGTGGATTGCGGTAACCGGCGGCGACGGCGAATGGACCGTGCCCGATCCGGTCGATCCCAACTACATCTGGGCCGACTCCGAGAACGGCGTCGTGACCGTGATCAACAAGGTGACGCGCGACAGCTGGTTCGTGCAGCCCTACCTGCAGATGGCGGCCGAATCGTTCGACAATCGCGTCGCGAAGGTGCGCTTCAATTGGGAGACGCCCATCGCATTCGCACCGTGGGACGGCCACATCGCGTGGGTCGGCGGTAACGTGCTCTTCCAATCGACCGATCGCGGTCTGCACTGGAAGGTGATCAGTCCCGACCTCACGCGCAACGTCAAGGCGCACCAAGCTCCCTCGGGCGGTCCCGTGACGCATGACGTCTCGGGTGCCGAGGAAAGCGACACCATCCTCGACATCGAGGGATCGAAGCTGCACAAGGGCGAGATCTGGGTCGGTACCGACGACGGTCTCATTCAACTCACCCGCGACGGCGGCAAGCACTGGAAGAACGTCACGCCGCAGGGCGCGCCCGAGTACGGCCGCTTTGCGTCGATCGCTCCGTCGCCGCTGGTCGACGGAACCGCGTATGCGATCAACGACGGACACTACACCGGCGATAACAAACCCTACGTGTACGTCACGCACGACTTCGGCGCGCATTGGAAACTCATCACCGCGGGTCTTCCCACGGCCGAGTGGGCGCGCGCGATCGGCGCGGACATCCGCAATAAGAACCTGGTGTACCTCGGCACCGAAGAGGGCATCTGGATCTCGTACGACGGCGGCGATACGTGGAAGTCGTTCAAAAACGGCATGCCGACGGTCTCGGTGCACGACATCCGCATGCAGCCGCAGTTCGACGATCTCGTGATCGCGACGCACGGCCGCTCGATCTACGTCATGGACGACATGGCGCCGATCCAGCAACTGCAGCAGGCGATCGCCGCGGGAACCTATCTCTTCCCGATTCGTCCGTCGTATCAGTACAACGTGCGCAACGACGACGAAGGCACCTACACCAACTACGCCGCCGAGAATCCGCCGACGGGTGCGATCATCTCGTTCTACCAGAGCGCGGCGCAGAAGAATCCGCCGAAGCTCGAGATTCTCGACGCGCACGGCCGCGTGATCCGTACGTATCAAGGCACGCATAAGATCCACGGTAAGGATATCCCGTACATCTCGAACAAGGTCGGCATCAACCGATTCGTGTGGGGATGGACGATCGGCGGCCCGGTGAAATGGACGGGCGCGGCGCGCGAGCGCTATCAGGGGCCGAACGACGGTCCGCTCGTGCCGCCGGGCACCTACACCGCACGCCTGACGATCGGTTCGAAGGTGATGATGCAGCGATTCGTCGTGAAGGCATCGCCGGGAACGCAGATCACGCAGGCGCAACTCGATCGCAGCTACGCGGTCGCGCTTCAGGGCGAGGCGATGTTCAGTCAGGTTGACGAGATGCTCAACAACCTCGACGCGGTGAAGAAGAGCCTCGATACGGCGACGGCCGCCGCCAAGAAGGCGAACAACGCTTCCGCGCAGGGTGCGCTCGCGACGATCGCGACCGCACGCGAGGGCGTGTTCGGCTTCCTCACGGCCGATTACCACAACGACGAAGATTCGATCGAACGTCCCGGCGCGCTGCGCGAAGATCTGCAGTTGGTGCAGTATCTGAGCGGCGGCGTCGTGACCCCGGCGATGGATGACTATATCCATCGTTTGGACGGCGAGCTTCGCGACGGTCGCGGACGTTACGATGCGTTCGTGAGCACCCAACTTCCGCTGCTGAACGAGCAGTTGAAATCACTCGGCGAGAAGCCGGTGACCCTGACCCCGATTCACTAGGACGTCACAGTCGTGGAGGACTTGGTACGTTGAATCTACGCACGCGCGCGGTTGCTGTGATCGCAGCAACCGCGCTGCTGGCGCCCATCGCGGCGTCGGCAGCCGGCGCACCCTACGATCATCTGCAATGGCGCAGCATCGGTCCGGCCACCGCCGGCGGCCGCGTCGCTTCGGTTGCGGGCACGCCGCAAGATACGAAGCTCTACTACATCGGCACCGCGGGCGGCGGCGTTTGGAAGAGCGATAACGGCGCCGCGACGTGGCAGCCGGTCTTCGTCGGACAAGCGGTCTCCGCCATCGGCGCCGTCGCCATCGATCCGACCAACGAAAACGTCGTGTGGGCGGGCACCGGAGAGGCGAATCCCCGCAACGACGTTACCTACGGCGACGGCCTCTACAAAACGACCGACGGCGCGAAACATTGGAAGCGCGTCGGCCTCGATGGCGTGTGGAGCATCTCGCGCATCGCCGTCGATCCGAAGAATCCGCAGCACGTCGTCGTCGCCGCGTTCGGCGATCCGTTTAAAGACTCGCAAAACCGCGGCGTGTACGTCACCTTCGACGGCGGCAAGACCTTCAAGAAGACGCTCTACGTCGGTCCGATGACCGGCGCGAGCGATCTCGCGATGGATCCGCAGAATCCGAACGTGATCTACGCGGGCATGTGGCAATTCCGCCGCAAACCGTGGACGTTCACGAGCGGTGGACCCGACGACGGGCTCTACAAATCGACCGACGGCGGAAGCACGTGGAAGCGCCTGACGGGCAACGGTCTTCCGACCGGATACACCGGGCGCATCGGACTCGCCGTCGCACCGAGCGATTCCAAGCGCGTCTATGCGATCATCGAAGCCAAGGGCGGCATTCTGTGGCGCTCCGATGATGCCGGCGCGCATTGGAAGATGATGAGCAACGACACGCTCGTCGATCAGCGCCCCTTCTACTTCACGCACATCAACGTGGATCCGAAGAATCCCGATCACGTGTACGCCGTGTCGGAAATGCTCGCCGAGAGCAAAGACGGCGGCAAGACGTTCAAAGAGATCGCGAAGGACGTACATGTAGATTATCACGCGATGTGGATCGCCCCGAACGATCCGACGCGCATGATGACCGGCATGGACGGCGGCTACGCGCTCACGCTCGACGGCGGCAAGACGTGGTCGTTCGCGCAGAATCTCACCATCGGCGAGATCTATCACGTCGGACTCACGAACGAGAATCCGTATCAGGTCTGCGCCGCGCTGCAGGATAACAACGGCTTCTGCGGTCCATCGAATTCGCTCGATTCCGACGGTATCATGAATCGGCACTGGCAGAACGTCGTCGGCGGCGACGGCGAGTGGACGGTGCCCGATCCGACCGATCCCAACTACATCTGGGCGGATCTCGAAAACGGCGTCATCGTCATCTTCAATCGCAAGACCGAGGCGAGCCGCTTCGTGCGTCCGTACGACGCGTTCCCGGGCAGCTTCCTCGGGCCGTTCGACCTGAGCAAGGCGAAGTATCGCTTCAACTGGGACTCGCCGATCGCGTTCGCGCCGTGGGACGGCCACATCGGCTGGTTCGGCGGCAACGTCGTCTTTCAGTCCACCGACCGCGGCGAGCATTGGAGCGTCATCAGCCCCGACCTCACGCGTAACGTCAAGGCGCACCAGCAACCCTCGGGCGGTCCGCTTGCGAAGGACGTCTCCGGAGCCGAGTACTCGGATACGATCCTCTACATCGAAGGCTCGCAACTCGATAAGGGCGAGATCTGGGTCGGCACCGACGACGGCCTCGTGCAGATGACGCGCGATGCCGGTGCGAACTGGGAGAACGTGACGCCGCCGGGCACCCCGGAATACGCGCGCGTCGAGACGACGGCGCCGTCGCCGCTCGCGGCGGGAACCGCGTACGTCGCGGCGGACAATCACCGCATGGGCGATTACGCGCCCTACGCGTTCGTCACGCATGACTACGGCAAAACGTGGAAGAAGATCGTCAACGGTCTGCCGAGCGATCAGTACGTGCGCACGATCCGTCCCGACATCCACAATCCGAGCCTGGTCTATGCCGGCACGGAGAACGGGCTCTGGATCTCGTACGACGGCGGCGATCATTGGAAGAACTTCCGCATGAATCTACCGCAAGTCTCGGTACGCGACATCCGCATTCAGCCGGAGTTCGACGATCTCGTGCTCGCGACGCACGGTCGCGACGCGTGGATCCTCGACGACGCGAGTTCGGTGCAGCAACTCCCCGAGGCGCAAAAGGCGGGAGCGATGCTCTTTACGCCGCGTACCTCGTACATGTATCACTTCCATTCCAACGAAGACTACGGCACCTACACGAACTTCGCGGCGAGCAACCCACCCGACGGCGCGATCGTGGACTTCTATCAGTCCAAGCCGCAGAAGAGCGCACCATCGGCCGAAATCCTCGACGCGAACGGCAAGGTGATTCGCACGATCAAAGGCACGCACAAGATCAAGGGCAAGGACGTTCCCGTGATTCCGAACGAGGCGGGCATCAATCGCTTCGTCTGGGATTTCCACGAGAACGGCCCGACGCTCTGGATGGGTGCGGCGCGCCCGCAGTATCGCGGACCGCGCGTCGGCGTGCAGGTGGTTCCGGGCACGTACACCGTGCGCATGACCATCGACGGCAAGACGCTCTCGCAGAGCTTCGAGGTGAAGCCCGATCCGCGCGATAGCTGGACGCAAGCCCAGTATCAAGCGGGCTACGACTTCGCCATGAAGTACGAGCGCGCGTACGGCCAGATCGACTCCGTGCTGAACAACCTCGACGCGATCAAGAAATCGCTCGCGTCGGTGAAGACGAGCGACGCCTCGCTC
The DNA here is from genome assembly GCA_028869385.1 of bacterium. Taxonomy (GTDB): domain Bacteria; phylum Vulcanimicrobiota; class Vulcanimicrobiia; order Vulcanimicrobiales; family Vulcanimicrobiaceae; genus REEB354. The sequence continues at coordinate 11,309 of JAGWSR010000006.1, read as the reverse complement.
ATGGCGAAGGTCAAGTCGGCGCAGTCGCGTTTCGACGACGTTTTCGGCACCTTCACGGCCGACTACCACAACGACGAAGACTCGATCCAACGGCCCGGTTCGCTGCGCGAATCGGTTCCGCGGACGGGCTTCGGCGCGCAGGCTCCGCCGACCGAGGCGCAGCTCGACTACGCATCACGCTTCGACGCCGCGTATAGCGAGGCGTTCGCGAAGTACGATGCGTACGTGAAGAGCCTCGACGCACTCTCGGCCGAACTGAAGCACGCAGGCCTCAAGCCGATCGCGGGAGCGAAGCCGGTTCAACCGTAAACCGCACGCGAAACGACGGCGACGCGCGGCTTCTCCTCCTGCGGGGGGAGAAGCCGCGTTCGTTGTGAAGGCTGGTGCGCATGTGCGTCAGCAATTCTCGCGCCTCGCTGCTCTCGCGCAGCGCCTTTCTCGGTGCCGTATCCGCCGCGGCGGTTCCGCTCCTCGCGACGAGCCTTCCGGCCTCGGCCGCCACGCCGCTCGTGGTTCCCGATGGGCTGAGCGCGCCGAACGCGCGCGCCGCGCACATCGCGGCGGGATCACCGTTCGTGGCGCGGCGTTACGCGGAGATACGCGCGCTTGCCGCGTCGCTCGGCGATGCCTCGCTGCGCGAGAACGTCGTCGAACTGCTCGAGCACCCGGAGCCGCGTTTCATGCGGCGCTATCCCACCGAAGCCGCGCGCGTCGAGCTCCGCGACGCGCTCGCGCGCGAAGGTTTCGTGGCCGTCGACGCGCCGGTCGCGGGGATCTTTCCGCCGGTCGGCGCGCACGGCATCGCGCAGCCCTTCTGGAGCGCCCCCGGCTCCGACACGAACGGGCACCACAGCTATCCCGGCGGACTCTGCGCGCACGAGCTCTTCAACGCGCGCATGGGCGAGCAGTTCGCGCAGACCTACGATCGTCAGTACTTCGATGGACGGCGCGATGTGGATCGCGACCTCGCCATCGCGGCTGCGCTGTATCACGACATCATGAAGACCGTCGTCTTTCAGTATCGCGCAGACGGCACGTTTCTCGACGAACTCTCGATTGGGGCGACGGGCGGCCACCACTGCCTCTCGGGTGCCGAGGCGATCGTGCGCGGGCACGACGCGCGCTTCGTGACCGTGCTGCTCTCGGCGCACGCGGCGCCCTCGCTCGGCGACGAGGCCAAGGTCGTCACCTGGTGTCGCGCGGCGGCAATGATCGCAGGCGTCGATCCCGTGGAATTCGGACTCGTCAGACGCACGGCCGACGGATTCGCGCTCGCGGCGCTCGCGCCGATCGAAGCGTTCGTCAACCACCTGAGCGATCACGACTACGTGCTCGCGATTCACGCCGCGCACGAGGTTCGGCCGCAGCTCGCGCGCGTCGCACCGCGCTTCGGGGTGAACGTCGGCGACGCCGCGGCGCTCAATTGGTGGCGCCTGCGCGTCTGCAGCGAGCATTCGGAGATCGCGCTCTACGGTGCCCTCACGCGCGGTGACGATGCGTTCGTCGCCGCCCTCACGCGAACAGGCGCTTGATAAAAACGTCGTGTTTGAACGACGCGCTCGCACCGAAGCGCACGACCGCGAGGTCGTGCGAGGGTATGAGGTAGAGACCTTGCCCACCCGATCCGCTCGCGTACAGCGTGTCGGGCGGCGCACCCTCGGCGCCGAGCCACCAGCCTAGCCCGTAACGCGGGTTGGCGCGCGAGCCGACGAACGCGTCGGCGTACTCGTCGCGGTGCGCGAGCACGTAGCGCCCGTAGGCGAGCCACGCCGGTGCGGTGAGTGCGGCACCGGTGGGCAACGGATGGGTGCCGTCCTTGAGGGTACGCCACGCGCCGACGGCAACGCGGGCCGGAGTGAGGATCCTCGCGCCGAGGTATGCGTGCGGCGTGATGCCGTGCGGCTGGAGCGCCGCGGTGAAATACGCCCCGAAGACCTGCAGCGGGATGCCGCCGTACGTGAACGTGCTGCCGGGAGCGTTCTTGAGCGCGAGGCCGAGCGCGCGCTCGAAGGTCGGAACCGCGCTCCCGAGCCCGCCGAATCCGTACCCGGCGATCATCTGCAGCAGCATGCGCGGCGTGATCGCGCGTCGCGCGTCATCCGCACAGAGCGGGAGCTTTGCCGCGATCGACTCGTCGAGATCGACGAGTCCTTCGCGCTGCGCGGCAAGCGCGGCGATTCCCCAAAAACTCTTGGTTCCCGAGTAGAGCGCGTGCGCGCGCCGCGCGTCGAAACCGCCGTCGTAGGATTCGTGCACGAGACGTCCGCGCCGCGCGACGAGTAGCGCGTGCGGTTCGTGTTTGGCCGCATAGGCGGCGGCGGCTTCGAGCCCCATGAAGCGGGGCATTCGTCGCGAATCGCGGAAAGCGCTTGCAATGAGACCGTTCGTGCTGCTCGTCGCCTCCGTCGCCGCGCTCGGCGGATTGCTCTTCGGATACGATACCGGCGTCATCTCCGGTGCGATCCTCTTCGTGACGCGCGACTTTGCGCTCTCGACCGAACTGCAGGCGTTTACCGTGAGCATCGTGCTGCTCGGCGCGATCGCGGGCTCGGCGGTCGCCGGGACGCTCGCCGACCGCATCGGTCGCCGCGCGACGCTGCTTGCGGCGGGCGCGATCTTCGGCGTGGGTGCGCTGATCTCGGCCTTCGCGCCATCCATCGGCGTGCTGCTCGCCGCGCGCCTGATCGTCGGCGTCGCGATCGGCTTCAGCTCGGTCGTCGCACCGTTGTACATCTCCGAAGTCGCACCGCCCGGCGTGCGCGGCGCATTGGTCTCGCTCTATCAGTTTGCGATCACGATCGGCATTCTCGGCGCCTTTCTTCTCGACTACGCGCTCGCGTCATCGGGCGCATGGCGATGGATGCTCGGCCTCGCGATCGTGCCGTCGCTGATCTTGGTCGGCGGAATGATTCCGCTGCCGGAGAGTCCGCGCTTTCTCTTTAAGAGCGGCCGCGCCGACGACGCGCGCGCGGAGCTGCAGCGCATCGCCGGAACCGGCGAGATCGGCGACGAGGAACGTTCGATCGTCGCGAGTCTGCAGGTCACGCAAGGCGGGCTCTCCGCGCTACTCGCGCCGGCCGCGCGCGCCGCGCTCGTCGTCGGCATCGGACTTGCGGTGCTGCAGCAAGTCACCGGCATCAATACCGTGATCTATTACGGCCCGCGCATCTTCCAGATGGCGGGCATATCGTCGGACGAGGCATCGATTCTCGCGACGGCCGCGGTCGGCTGCGTGAACGTGCTGCTCACGCTCGTCGCGATCTTTTTCGTCGACGGCGTCGGGCGCAAGCCGCTGCTCTACGCGGGCTGCGCTGGCATGGGGATCGCGCTCGCCGCACTCGCATTCGCCTTCGCACAGCCGAGCTTGCACGGATCGCTCGCGGGGATCGCGCTCGGCGCGACGATGCTCTACGTGGGATCGTTCGCGTACAGCTTGGGGCCGATCGTCTGGTTGCTCATCTCCGAAATCTTTCCGCTGCGCGCCCGTGGTTTGGGAATGAGCATCTGTACGCTCGCAAATTGGGCTGCGAATTTCGTGGTCTCGCAATTCTTCTTGACGATGATCCAGCGGCTCGGGAGCGCGCTCACCTTCGCGATCTACGCGGCGCTCTGCGTGGTCACGATCGTCTTCGTGGCTCGCTTGGTTCCCGAAACGAAGCGCGAGATGCTCGAAGAGATTCGACTCGGAGCATAACATCTTCGCAGCGCCTTCATCGCTTCACGACGCATCGGCGCTACGCTTGCCGTGGCACACTCGTGAAGACGAAAAGGAGACGAACATGGCATTACCGACCGTTCGCACGGCGATCCGCGGGGATATCGATTCCCTCTTCGATCGCTTCTGGAGCGACTGGAATCTGCCGCTCGCGTTCGAGTATCCCTCGACACCCTCGCTCGACCTGTACGAGAAGGACGGCGCGTTCTGCCTGGAACTCGCGGTCCCGGGGTATCGGAGCGAGGATATCGAGATCGAAGCCAACAGCGGAGTGATCACCGTCAGCGGAAAATACGAACAGAAGACCGCGGATAAGGAACTCAACTACCATCGTCGCGAGATCCGGCGCGGCGGCTTCACGCGTTCGGTCGCGTTGCCGCAGGAGATCGATCCGGGATCGGTCACCGCGAAGGTGGAGCATGGTATCCTGACCGTGACGGCGACCCCGATGAAGCCCGTCGCGAATCGGAAGATCGCGATCACCAACGGGTAATCGCTCGATGTGACAACGACTCGCATGAAGGAGATATCGATGAACTACGGCTCGAGCATTTCGACGACGCTCGGATTCGACGAAGCGGTCGAACGCGCGAAGGCTGCGCTCAAAGAGCAAGGATTCGGCGTCCTGTGCGAGATCGACGTTGCCAAGACGATGCGGGAGAAGATCGGCGCCGAGATGGAGCCATACCTCATTCTCGGCGCCTGCAATCCGCACTTCGCGTATCAAGCGCTGCAGCGCGAGCCCGAGCTCGGCCTCTTGCTCCCCTGCAACGTCGTGGTGGCGCGGCGCGGCGAGCGCACCGACATCATGGCGATCGACGCCGACGCGATGCTCGGCGTCACCGGCAACGCGGAGTTGAAGCCGATCGCCGCGGAGGTCAACGCGCGCATGCGCGACGCCCTCGCGGCGATCGCCGCCGTACCCGCATGAGCCGAGCGTTCGTCAAGGAGAACGACGGGCCCGAACCGGTGCTCGATCGTCCGGTCAGTAGCGCGCCGAATTACGTCACGCCGCGCGGACTCGTCCTCTTGCGTGAGGCGCTCGCGCGCGCCGACGCGAGCGATGACGAACGCGAGCGGCGCTACTTCGCCGACCGAATCGCGAGCGCAATCGTCGTCGAGCCATCCTCGAGCACGCGCGGCATCGTGGAGTTCGGCGCGACGATCGTCGCGCGCGATGCGCGCGGCGCCCGTCTCGTGGTTCGCATCGTCGGCGAGGACGAGGCCGATCCGCTGCACGGAACGATTAGCTGGGAGTCCCCGATCGCGCGAGCGTTCACCGACCACCGCGTCGGCGATCGCGTGACCGTCGCGCGCCCGGCCGGGCCGATGCTCTACACGATCGAAGAGATCCGCTACGACGAGGGCTAGGTCAGGCTGCCGGTACCCAAGCGGCCCTCTTCCACTCCCAGGGTGATCGCTTAGAATGGGCGGTATGCGCAAGTTTTGGGTGCTTGCCCTCGCATACGCGTGGCTGGCCGGCTTGGGCGTTGCGTCGTTCCTTGCGGGATTCTTTCGCATCGGCGCGCTCGCCGTGATTCCGTTGCTCGTGATCTCGTATTACGCGCCGCTCTGGGTCGCGTTCGCCACGGCCGTCGTCTCCGGCTTCGTTCTTGCCACGCTCGACCGCCTGCCCGCCCATGCGCGCGCCATGACCTACACGGTGGACGCGCTCGTCCTGACGGCGTCCTTCGTGGCGGTCGTCGTCGCTTCGGAATTGCTGCGCCGACGCGATGCGCAGCGGATGTTGCTCGAGCAACGGTTACGCCACGCCGAGGAGGTTGCGAGCCGCGATACGCTGACCGACATGCCGAACCGTCGCTACTTCGTGGAGTCGCTGAGCGCCGCGATCGGTGCGGGTAAGGTGACGGGAGCTCGCTTCGCCGTTCTTTACGGCGACCTCGACGGCTTCAAGGAGATCAACGACTTGCACGGTCACGCGATCGGCGACCGCACGCTCGCCGTCGCTTCGAAGCGTCTCATGCACGCGCTCCGCCCCGACGACATCGTGGCACGGATCGGCGGAGACGAGTTTGGAATCATCGTGCGCCGCGTGAACGATCGCAGCGACGTGCGGCGCATCGCGGAGAGCATCGAGAGTGCGTTCGATGCGCCGCTCACCATCGACCGGCTGCGACTCCCGCTCGGCATCACGGTCGGCTTCGCAATCTTTCCCGAAGCCGGCGACGCCGAGGACGCGTTGCTCAACGCGGCCGATGAGGCGATGTACCGGCGCAAGCGCGCGAAGAAGATCCGCCTCGCGACGAAGGGCACGACCGAGGCCCCTCGCGCCCCTCGCCCGCAGCGCTGAAGGCGAGCGATCAAGGGGCACCTTCGTCGGCGCCGAACGCGACGAGCACGCTCGCCATGGAGGTATGCCGTGCTCTCGATTGCATCCGCGCGTCGCGCACTCGCGCTCGGCGCGATCCTGGTCTCGCTCGTTTCGGCCGCTGGCTGCAGCCGCAGCGGTTCCACGCAGTCCGGCGGAGCGCTCACGATCGCGCTCCCGATCGCCCCGAACACGCTCGATCCGATCTTGAGTACCACGTCCTCCGAAGCGTTTCTGAACGAGCTCTTCTTTCCCGAGCTCACGGCGCATGACGCCCGGCATCATTTGATTCCGATGCTTGCGACCGAGGTACCGACGCTCGCGAACCACGACATCAGCGCCGACGGGAAGACGATCGTCTACCATCTTCGCACGAACGCCGTCTGGTCGGATGGCCAGCCGATCACGAGCCGAGATGTCAAATTCACCTACGACGCGATCATGAATCCGGCTAATACCGTCGTCTCGCGCCACGGCTACGATGCGATCGCCTCCATCGCGACGCCCGACGCGCACACCGTCGTGCTGCACATGAAGAAGGTCTTTCCGCCGTTGATCGACTCGTTCTTCGGCGAAGGCGAGAACGTGTATGGCATCTTGCCCGCGCACGTTCTTGCCAAGTACCCGAATCTCAATAACGTTCCGTTCAATGGCGAACCGAGCGTGACCGGCGGTCCGTATCGCTTTGCCGAATGGGTGCGCGGCGATCATCTGCTGGCGGTGGCGAATCCCAACTACTATCTCGGCGCTCCCAAGATCAAGCGCATCGTCGTCAAGATCATCACCGACACAAATACGACGATCGCGCAGCTGCATACGGGCGAGATTCAGCTCGCCATCGAGCTGACCGGGCCACAGTATAAAAACCTCGCGAGCGATGGGCGCGTAACTCGGCTCGCCGTGAACGAGCCGAGTTACGACGGCCTGATGTTCAACCTCGGGCGCGCGCCGCTCGGCGATCGCGCCGTGCGCGAGGCCCTTGCCTACGCGACCGATCGCGCGACGATCATGCGCGACAACGAGTTCGGCGACGCCACGCTCGGCGTTGCCGATCTTTCGCCGTTCTATTGGGCCTTCGACCCGAAGCTGCGCGCGCAGCCGTACGATCCCGCTCGCGCAAAGGCCTTGCTCGAAGGCGACGGGTGGAAGGCCGGGCCCGACGGCGTGCGCGCGAAGAATGGCAAGCGGCTCTCGCTCTTGCTGGTGTACGGCCAGGGAAGCGACATCGCGCGCAACATCGTCGTGCAGCTGCAGCAGATGTGGCGAGCGGTCGGAATCGAGCTGCAGCCCAAGTCGTATCCATACTCGCAGCTCTACGCCCCGGCGGCGAGCGGCGGCGTGTTCTACGGAGGCAAGTACGACGTGGGCTTCTATGCGTGGCTCTCGGGCGGCGACCCGGACGACTCCTCGCAGTGGACGACCGCGGCCTTTCCGCCCGCGGGCAACAACGTCACCCACTACTCGTCGCCGACGATGGACGCACTGCAGCGCGTCGCGCTCTCCACGTTCGACCGCACGATTCGCGCGAAGGCCTACGCGAAGATCCAGGCGTTGATCGTCGGTGATGTTCCCGCGCTGTTCTTGTTCTATCCCAAAGAGCGGTATGCGTACGCGCCGACGTTACACGGCTTCGCGCCAAACGGCATCGTGGAGTCGTGGAACGTGCAGGACTGGAGTCTCGGGGAGTAAGGCTCCGCGAGGCTTAGCGCGCGACTTTGACCGTGCGGTCGTACACGAAGAGCAGTACGGTCGTCAGCACGCCGACGCCGACGACACCCGCCCAAACCGACGCCGGCTGGTGCGCGAAGCGTGCGAGGAGCGTTCCCCCGAACACGCCGCCGACGAGCGAGCCGATGCCGATCGGGAGGAACGCGAAGCCCATGTAGGTGCCTTGCTGACCGGGCGGCGCGAGGCGCGAGATGTACTCGTAGTAGCGCGGCGATTGAATGATCTCGCCGATCGCGAGCACGGCGAGGCTCGCGACCGCCATCGGTACGCTCGGCTTGAACGCGAGCAGCAGCCAACTGAGCGCGGTGATGAGCGTACCGAGCGTGAGCGCCGCGAATGACGGAATGCGCCGCGTGAGCGCGCTGAGCGCCACGGTGAGCGTGATCACGATGAGCGGATCGGTGATGAGGATCATGGCCGTATTCGCGTGCGGGTCCACGTACTGCTCGATGTAGAGCGGCAGAATCAGATACTGCTGCCAATACACGATCCAGTAACCCGAGAAGATGATGAGGAAGAGCAGAAAGCGCCAGTTCGTCATCACGATGCCGAAGTTGCGCGCGGTTTGTGCGAGCGTAACCTTCGGTGCCGCGCTCTCGGCGCGCGGCTCGCGGAAGAAGACGAGCACGACGAAGAACATCGCGAGCACGCTCGCTGCGGCGATGATGAAGACGCCCTGCGCGGGGAGCTTGGCGTGCAGCCAGCCCGCGAGAAACGGACCGCAAAAGCTGCCGATGTTGACCATCGTGTAATAGATCGAATAGCCGATCGAACGCACGTCCTCGCGCGACGCGCGGGCCGTCGTGCCGACGACGGATGGCTTTACCAGCGCGACGCCGAGCGCGGGCAAAAAGAGAATGATGCCCGCGAGCAGCCCGAGCGGCATCGCGGCGCGCACGGGCGCGAGCCACGGTGCGCCGATCGAGCCGACCATGAAGTACGCGAGCGTGAGGATGAAGTACGCCGACGAGAGCGCGCGCCGAAAGCCGACGCGGTCGGCGAGCGCGCCGCCGAAGATCGCCATCACCCAGACCGCGCCGCCGAAGAGACCGCTCAGGCTCGCGGCCTGCGCGCTCGGAAATCCGAGGGTTTGGTTGAGATAGACGGCGAGGGTCGAGAAGACGGCATAGTAGGAGAGCCGTTCGAAGATCTCGCTCAGATTGGCGACCCAGAAGGGGCGCTCGAAGCCGCGTAGCGTTTCTCGAATCGTCATGGTGGGGAAACGGCTTACGCCGTCGGGCGGTCGGTTCCCGTTGGGGCGGCAGGTAACCCCTCGCCGACGGTCAAGCGTTCGGAATGCACCTGATCCTTGCGACGCTCTTCTCGCTCGCCCGCGTGCTGAGCTACCCGTTTCCGAATCTGATCGTGTCATCGCACGATGGAACGCATCTCGCCTACGTGCTCAACGAGCGCGGCGTACGATCGATTTGGTTCGCGAGCGCGCCGGGCTTCACGCCGCGCGAACTCTGGAGTGCGAGCGGCGACGACGGTCAGGAGATCACGAACCTCTCCATCTCCGATGACGGCAAGTATGTGGTGTACGTGCGTGGCGGCGATCACGACGCGAACTGGACGGAGATGCCGTGGCCCGATCCGCAGTCGCTCCCGGTCGAGCAGCACATGCAGGTGCTCTCGCTCGCGACGAGCGGCGGCACGCCCGTCGATCTCGGTGAAGGTGACACGCCCGCGGTCGCGCCGGACTCCAAACGCGTCGCGTTCGTGCACGTCGGCGACTCTCGCGTCTGGTCGGTGCCGATCGACGGATCCAAACCTGCTTCGCAGCTCTTTTTCGATCGCGGCCAGGATGGCGACCTCGCCTGGTCGCCCGATGGTTCGCAGCTCGCGTTCACATCGAACCGTGGCGATCATAGCTTCGTTGCCGTCTATTGCAACGATGCGACGCCGCTACGCTATCTCGACCCGACCACGTATCACGATGGCGCTCCCGTCTGGTCGCCCGACGGCTCGCGCATTGCCTTCGTGCGTCTTCCGGGTGACGGCGGCCCGCCGCAGAATCCGCTCGTCAACTATCCGCTGCCGTGGCAGATTCGCGTGACCGAACTCGCGACCGGGCGCACGCACGCCGCGTGGAAGAGTCTCGACACGCTGCGCGACTCGCTGCCGCAGATCGCGGGCCCGCAACTTCGCTGGGTCGCAGGCGACCAGCTCTCGTTCATCTCCGAGCGCAACAACTGGCCGCATCTCTACGTGGTCGCGGCGCGCGGCGGGGCGATGCGTGAACTCAGCCCGGGCGCCTTCACGGTGGAGGACGTCGCGCTCGCGCCGGATCGCAAGACGCTCTATTACACCGCCGATACCGGGAATGCACGCGGCGACGACGATCGTCGGCACGTCTTCAGCGTCTCGGTGCTGGGCGGCGCGCCCGTGCAGGTGACGCACGGCACGCACAGTCAGTGGTGGCCCGCGGCGCTCGCGACCGGCGTCGCCTACGTGGATGCCGGTCCGCGCAAGCCGATGACGATCGTCGCCAACGGCGCGACGCTCGACGCCGCTCGAATCCCGAGCGATTTTCCGACCGCGTCGCTGATCGTTCCCAAAGAGGTGACGTTTCGCAGCAGCGACGGTTGGCTGATCCACGGCCAGCTTTTCGCGGCGCCGCACCGCGCGGGTGAGAAGTCGCGCCCCGGGGTGATCTTCGTGCACGGCGGGCCGCCGCGACAGATGCTGCTTACCTGGCACTACTTCGACTACTACAGCTACGCGTACGCGACCAATCAATATCTCGCGAGCCGCGGCGTCGACGTACTCTCGGTGAATTACCGCTTGGGCATTGGGTACGGCCACGATTTCCACTTCCCCGCGCATGCCGGCCCTGCCGGAGCGGCGGAGTATCGCGACGTGCTTGCGGGCGCGCGTTTTCTGCAGCACGTGCGAGGCGTCGATCCGTCACGTATCGGCATTTGGGGCGGTTCGTACGGCGGGTACCTGACCGCGATGGGGCTCGCAAAGAATTCCGACATCTTCAAAGCCGGCGTGGACATGCACGGCGTGCACGACTGGTCCATGTTCTCGGAATGGTTCGGCGCGCAGCCCGAACGCTATCAACACATCGACAAGGCCGCGTTTCTCAAGACGGCGTGGCTATCGTCGCCCGACGCGTACATCTCGAGTTGGCGTTCGCCCGTGCTACTGATTCAGGGCGACAACGACCGCAACGTGCGCTTCCACCAAATGGTCGATCTGGTCGAGCGTTTGAAACAGGCTCACGTGCCGTTCGAGCAACTCGTGTTGCCCGATGAGATTCACGGCTTCCTACGCTGGAATTCGTGGCTCCGGGCCGATCAAGCGGGTGCCGATTTCTTAATCCGCGAGCTCAAGCCGTAGTCCGGTTCGTACTACGCGGCGGCCATCTCTTTGGGATTGGGACCGTAGGCGTTCGCGCCCAAGCAACCTAGCGCCCCCTGTTGCGTGCGCGTGCCGGAGGAGGCGGCCGCGCGCTCGATGAACGACGCGATACTGGTGTGGGCGATCCTCAAAGCGCGTTTCTAGAGCGTTCTGCTCTGGGGCATCCTTACG
>JAGWSR010000134.1 GCA_028869385.1 bacterium | reverse complement strand
TCACAGTTGCATATCGCCGCGATGGCGCGCCTGCGGAGGGCTTTTGGTGTTACGGCGAGTTGAGGGCGAGGCGCATCGGCCGGCCTCGCTCGGTGAACTCCTCGGCTTACAGCGTAGCGCGCCGGTCGTTCCGGCGATCCCGGAAGCGGAGATGGAGAGCTCACTGCTCCCGCGCGATCATCCGCCGTGGGTCAAAGACGCACTCACAGTCTCGCAGCGCGCGCGCGAGGCGATCGCGCGGCTCAAACCGGTCGTCATTCGCATCCTCACGTTTTGGGATCACCGCTGGCGCGCGCGCATCGTCGGCGGATCGCGCGTTTCGATCGACGCGAGCGGCAGTTACCGCGTGGAGTGATCGCGTTCTAACGCCGCGCGATCCCAATTCGCCAGTCGCGCCGCCGCATCGTAGGTCGAGCGGAAGAAGGCGAGCACGGCGGCGTCGGGATCGTCGGCGGTGCGAACGGCTTCGTACGGCAACACGAACTCGCGCATGTGATCGCTCCACGCAGCCGCGGCCGGTTCGACCGGCGCTTGACCGAAGCCATCCGGCGTTGGATACGCATAGGCGTAGAAGAGTGCGTCGGCACCCGGGCCGCCCGGCCAGAAACCGACGCTCTGCACCTCGTGCGAATACGCTTCGCGCGTGATCCAGTCGGGGAGATTCGGAATCCCGCCCGGATGCGGCGGAGCGATGCGCCCGGAAAAGCGTGTCACCGCCAGATCGAAGCTGCCCCAGAAGAAGTGCACCGGGCTCACCTTGCCGAGAAACCCCGCCCGGAATTGCTTGCACAACCGGTCGGCTTGCAGCAACACGCGCCAGAAGCGTTCCGCGGCGGCGGCGTCGTACGCGCGCCGTTCGGTGTCGTGCGCGAATGGGATCGCATCGGGCATCTCGTTCGGTCGCGGGTCGATGCGCACGGGTACGGCCAGTTCGTCGAGCATCGTCATAACGCGCGCGTAGAAGTCGGCCACCGACATCGGCGTTAGGGCGAATTCGCGGTGCTCTCCGTCGCAGTCGTCGCACGTGAGGCGCTGCCCGATGAAGTCGAACGCGAGTTCGAACGTGCGGCCCGATGGATGCGTCATCGCTCCGGTCGTAAGCCCGCGCGGCGTCACGTAGAGGGTGACGTTCCACCAATGATTGACGAGCGGTTCGAGTCGCAGGCGCACTTTACCAATGACCTGGGTCCACAAGTGAAGTGCTGCTGCGGTCTCGCTCCATTCCTCGTATCGAAGGATCGGCCAGCGGGTGGTATCGGTCATCGTGTGTGCTCCAGGGGGGCGATGCGAACCAGCTGATTGTATCAGAGGAGTGGTCGCGCTCGGCGCCGCGAATGCACGCGGCGTTGACGGCGGTTCCAACACTTCGGGCATTGCGCCGCCTCCATTCAAGGAGATGCGTGTGAACCAGCGGCTCTCGGTCGATCCAAGCCTGCTCGCCGCCGCTTCGGCGGGAGATCCGGCGGCGCTCGATGCCGTGCTGCGCGCGGTGTGGCCGCACGCCTATCGCATCGCGCTCTCGATCCTTCGCCGCGTCGCGAGCGCCGAGGATGCCGCCCAAAATGCGTGCGCCGTCCTAATGCACGCGATCGCGCGGCTGCGTGAGCCCGGCGCGTTCGGCGTGTGGGTCTATCGCATCGTCGTACGCGAAGCGCTCGCGCTCGAGCGACGCGCACCCGCGTTCGACGAACTCGAACCCGAGGCGTTCGTATCCACGAGCGGCCTGAGCGACGCCGACGTGCGCATCGACGTCCTGCGCGCACTCGCGAGCCTCACGTCGAGCGAGCGAGCCGCGATCGCCCTGCACTACTACGGCGAAGCCACGAGCACGGAGATCGGGGCGATCCTCGGTATGCCCAATGGCACCGTACGGTACCATCTCGCGCGTGCGCGCAAGAAGCTCGAAACGCTGCTCGACGCGCATCGTCCCGCCTGCACCCTGAAGGGAGCCGTCCGTGCGGATTGACGTGCGTTCCACGATTCGCGGCGCGCTCGACGTCGAGGCCCCGGCCTTTGGATTCGAGGCGATCCGCGAGCGGGCGGCGCGACGGCTGCGTGCGCGGCGCGAACGCGCCGTCCGCCTGCGCGGCGCGCTGATGCTCGCCTTCGCCCTGACGGCGCTCGCCGCGGGAACCTACGGCCGCTCCGACCAAATCCAACTCGTCGCCGCCTCACCCATGCCCGCACCGGAGCCGCAACCGACCTAATATGATCGCCCTCAAGAAATACGCCGACGCGGGCATCGCCGCGGCGCTCGGCCTCGCCTCGTTCGTGCTGCTCGCGTTTCGCTATTGGCTCCCGAACGAGAAGATCTTCGACGAGATCTACTTTGCGCGCGCGGCCGAAGAGTATCTCCAGCGCCGCTACATTTACGAGAACACGCATCCGCCCGTCACCAAGCTGCTGATCACCCTCTCTACGATGATGTTCGGTGGTCTGCCCGGCGGCGACAACGCCTACGGCTGGCGCTTTCTCGATGTGGTCGCGGGCGCCGTCGCGGTGATGCTCGCCTATGCACTCGCGCGCCGCGTGACCGGCTCCCGCATCTACGGTGTCTACGCCGCGGTACTGTTCGGCGCCGACGGCATGCACTTCGTGCAGTCGCGCATCGCGACGCCGGAGAGTTTCGTCGTCTGTTTCTCGCTCGCAACGCTCTACGCGCTACTGCGCTACTGGGATGCGATCGCCGCGGGTATCGCGCGCGCCGCGAGCGCCGAAGACGCGCCGCTGCGCCGCGTGCTCGAAACGGCCGTCGCGCTCGTCCTCGGCGTGCTCGTGGTCGTGGTGCGCTTTCCGCACGAGACGCCGCCGACGCAGGTCGTCATCGCGATCATCGCCGCGGCGATCGCCTTTGCGGCCTATCGCCTCTGGCGCGCGCGACCGCAAGGCGCGGGCTGGCTCGTGGCCTTCGGCTTCTGCGCCGCGCTGCTCGTCACGAGCAAGTGGTACGGCGTGATGACCTACGGCGTCGCTGCCGTGGTTGGAAGTTACGTCGCGCTGCGCGCGTGGCGGGGAGGTAAGGCGAGCCCCATTCCACTCGATGCGTTCGTCGCCGTCATCATCGCGACGTTCGGCATCGTTTACGCGCTCGCGTACATCCCGCACTTCATCGGCTTGCGCGATCTGCAGAACCTTCCGCCGCGTCCGTACACCGCAAGCGACGTCGTCACCATGCAGGTCAACGCGTTTCTCTATCACGACCACTTGCGCGCGACCCATCCCTATGCCTCGAGCTGGTGGCAGTGGCCGCTCGATTTGCGACCGATTCTCTACTACGCGAACTACGGAAATATCGGCAAGATCGATACGGCCGCGATGATCTACTCGCTGCCGAATCCGCTCTTGCTCTGGCCCGGCCTCTTCACCGTACCGCTCGTCGGCTGGTTCGCCTGGCGCGAACGCAACCGCGCCTACGCGGTGGTCGTGATCGCGTATCTGCTGCAGTGGTTGCCGTGGATGTTCTCGCCGCGTATCGCCTTCG
>JAGWSR010000019.1 GCA_028869385.1 bacterium | reverse complement strand
GAGGAACGGCACGCCCATGATCGGGACCATCGGCTTCGGGGTGCCGAAGGTGAGGGGACGCAGACGGGTGCCTTCACCCCCAACCAACACGATGGCTTGCAACCAAGAGCTCCTTTCACACGAACGGCGCAAAGCCGCCCCATTCGACACCCACCACCCCTTTTTCTACCCGCACCACCCCCCGTGTCACCGCGGCTCGGCCGAAGGCCGAACGCAAAGGGTTGACGCAACGCGTCAACCCACCTGACCCCCCCGTGTCACCCTGAGCCTGTCGAAGGGCGTAGGGCGCTTACCGCAGCGCCAGCTCCTTCGCGCGTTCCCGTTCGACGGTCACCGTTGGGAGCGGTGCGGGCACGGGCGTCGGCACGGCAACGCGCGGCGTCGTCGCGCGCGGCAAAATCATCGGGAGAAACGCGGCGAGCATCGTCGCGAGCGCGAAGAAGCGCGTCGCGTCCACCGCCGCAAGATTCGCCGCTTCTTGCTGCACGAGTCCCGCGAGCACCGCGATCGCCTGCGCGCCGTGCGCCGCGATCGCCGAAGCGACGGCAGTACTATGTCGCGTCACGGTACCGGCGAGATCGCTGAGCGACGAATCGAAGCCGCGGTCGAGCAACGTCGCAGCGTACGCCGAGCCGACCGATGCGCCGATCTGCTGAATCAGACGCGTGAGCGCGAGCGCGGCGGGGATATCCTTATGCGGAACCGTTTTGAAGAGCGCGACCGAGAGCGGCACCCAAATGAACGCATAACCCACACCGCTGAGCGCCTGCGTGGCGACGAGCGCCATGAACGGCGTATGCGTCGTCATCACGAACGTCTGCAGCCACGTCGCAAAGCCCGCGATGAAGGTGCCGACGACCGCGATCCAGCGCATGTCCCAGTGCGCCTGCGACGTCACCCACGTCGTCACGGGATAGAGCAGCACGAGGACGCCCGCGCGCACCATCAGTAACAGACCGGCGAGCGTCGTCGTGAAGCCGAGCGACTCTTGCGTCCATTGCGGCTGGATGAAGACGAGCGCGAAGATGCCGCCCGCGATCGCGAAATAGATGATCGAAAGCCCCCACACCGTGCGATTCTTGAACACGCGCAGCGCTACGCCCGGGGTCTTCGTGCCGTAGAGTTCCCAGAACACGAACGCGGCGAGCGCGGTCACGGAGACGATCGTGACGAGCACGATCGTGCCGTCGCCGAACCACCCGTTGCGTTCGCCTTCGTCCAGTACGTACTGCAGGCACCCAAGCCCGAGCGCGAGCAGCGAGACTCCGAAGAAGTCGAACGGCACGCGGCGTGGCTTCTCGGGATCGCGCACGAACATCAGCACGAGCAGCGTCGCGGCGATGCCCGGCAACACGTTCACGAAAAAGACCCAGCGCCAGGTGAGATTATCGGTGAGGAAACCGCCGAGCGTCGGCCCGATCACGGGACCGATCACGACGGCGAGCGCGAAGAGCGACTGACTCTTCGCGAGTTCCGCCGCGGGGAACGTATCGCGAATGATCTGCTGCGCGGGCACCATCAAGCCGCCGCCGAACGCGCCCTGCACGAAGCGCAGCGCGATCTCGGTGGTCGTATCGTTCGCAAGGCCGCAGAGCACCGACGTGATGGTGAAGCCCGCGATCGAGATCGCGAAGTAGTTGCGTCGCCCGAGCATCGTTTGGAACCAGGGCGAGAGTGGGATCACGATGACGTTCGCGATGATGTAGGCGGTGACGAACCACGCGCCTTCGTCGGTCGAGGCGCCGAGCGATCCGTCGATGGTCGGCAGCGCGACGTTGACGATCGTGGTATCGGCCAACTGCATGAGTGCAGCCAACATGACGGCGGTAACGACGGCGGTACGCCGCGCTCCGTATTCGATGACGCTCGACATGGTACGCCTACGCGAACACGGGATCGGGCAGAAGGTCTGCGTTCTCGCGTACGATGTTCGCAAAGAAACGCGCGGCGGCGCGTTCGCGCTCGCCCAAGTGCAGCAGCCCGACGGCGGAGGTGCCGTGGGTCGCAAAACCGTCGGCGGAGCGCACGAAGGCGGCCCACGCCGCTTCACTCCCCTCGGTGAGGGCACGCTCGTAGGCGCGCGTTACCTCATCCGCCTGACGGCTGAGGCTCGCGGCGAGCGTCCCCAAGGTACGGGCCTTGGCGCGGAGCTCGACGAGCGAGCGCCGCGCATCGGCGGAGAGCTCCCCTCTGGACGGATCCAGGCTCGAGATAGTACAATACATCTTGTACTAAAGAATAGTACAACGCTTATTTTACTGTCAAGGCATGCCGCAAGAAACTTCCGCCACCGACACCGCCCCGCGCGAGCTCTGGTATCCCGAGCGTGAGGACATCACGATCTACGGGATCCTCGCCGCCTTGAGCGACCCGACCCGCCTCGAGATCGTGCGCGCGCTCGCTCAGCACGAGGAGCGCTGCCCGTTCGACTTTCTCGACATCACGAGCAAACAAAACCTCACGCACCACTTCAAAGTGCTGCGTGAGGCCGGTCTGATCAAGTCGCGCTACGAGGGGCGAAAGAAGTTCGTGTGGCTGCGGCGCGACCCGATCGACGAGATGTTCCCCGGGTTACTCGACGGCATTCTCGGCGCCGTGAAATGACGAACGGCCGCGTCGCTTACGCGAGCGTCGGTCGCTTGGTGTGGAAGCTCGTGCGCGACTGAAAACCGCGCGCGATGCCGGCGAGCTTTGCTTCGCCCCACGCGCTGCCGATGAAGCCGAGGCCCGTCGGAAGCCCGTGTTCGCCGAAGCCGTTTGGCACGCTCATGCTCGGAATGCCCGAGAGATTGCCGGGCGTCACCGGGTCGATCTCGCCGGGCGTATCCGCGTACACCTGGTCGAACGGCGTGTCGATCGGATACGCGACGGTCGGTAACGTCGGAAAGACCACCGCGTCATACGGTGCGACGGCCGCGCGCACCGCAGGATCGAGCTTGGCGCGTACGCGCATCGCGTCGACGTAGTCCACGGCGAGCGTTCCGAGTTGCGCGTACCCCCCGATGCGATCGTCGGGGTTCTGCAGTTCGCGCGCACGGCCGCTCTCGATCAACTCGCGAAACGCCGAGGCGCACTCGCCGTTGATCAACGCGGTGATCACCGCGCCGTACGGAAAGTGCGGAATCTCCACGCCTTCATGCACGTCGGCGAATTCGCGCAGCACCGCGAGCGATGCTTCGAAGTTCTTCTTCACCGCCGGCTGCACTTTGCCGGTCGCCTTTGCGAAGACGCCGATCTTCGGCCGTCCGCGCAGTGCCGAAAACGGCTTGCTCTGCGCGGTCGTGTCGCGCGGGTCCGCGCCCGCGATCGTGCGCAGAATGAGTTCCGCATCGCGCGCGGAGCGCGCCATCGGCCCGAGCTTATCGGAGCTCCACATGAGCGCCATGGCGCCATATCGGCTCACGCGCCCGAACGTCGGACGCAGACCCGAAACGCCGCACATCGCCGAGGGCGTGAGAATCGAACCGTTCGTCTCCGAACCGATCGCGAAGCCGACGAGTCCCGAAGCAACCGATGCACCCGGCCCGCTCGAACTCCCGCCGCTCCAGTAGTCGCGGTTCCACGGCGTGCGGCCGGGACCGGTGAACGACGCATCGGCGCTGTTGTACCCGAAGCCGCCCGCGAGTTCGACCATCGCGAGCTTCGCGACGAGCACCGCGCCCGCGCGATGCAGTTTTTCCACGACCGCGGCATCGTAGTCGAAGACTTGGTGGCGATAGGGTGCCGCGCCCCACGTCGTCGGTCCGCCGACGGCCGCGAGCAAATCTTTGACGCCGTACGGTACGCCGTGCAGCGCGCTCTTGCGCTCGCCGCGCGCGAGCGCCGCATCGGCGGCCTTCGCTTCGCGCACCGCGCGGTCGTGCAGAATCGTCACGACCGCACCGAGCGATGGGCCGTAGCGTTCGAGACGTTCGAGATAGAGTTTCGTGAGCTCGAGCGAGCTCACGCGCTTCTTCGCGATCAACGCACCGAGGGTCGTCGCGTCGGAGAAGGCGAGATCGTCGTGCGTCATGCGCCTACCTCAAATTGCGGTGTGGGCGGATCGCCGTTCACGAGTTGGTGGCCTTTCGGGCGCAGATCTTTGCCGAGCCCGAAGAGCTGATCGACGTTTGCCGCGATCTCGTCGATCTGCGCGTCGCTGAGCGACGCGTCGTAGGATTTCATGCGTTGTGCGAACGCTTGCGCGGCGGGAGATGGCGCCGGCGTCGCGCTCGGCGCGGGCGACGGCGAGGATGCTTGGGCCTCAACGGACGTGGGCGCGAGCAAGCTCGCGCCCACGAGACCCGCTGCAGCCAAGAACTGCTTGCGAGTGCTTTCCATTGTGGCCGTCCTAGTAGGTTCCCGTAACCGGCACGCCGATCGAGAGATCGGCCTGACCCGTTGCGCCGACGAGCGTCGGCGCCTGCGAGGTGTTCCCCGGCGGTCCATCTTCGAGCGCCGGGTAGTCGAACGAGATCGCCGTGACGGTGTACGCATCGCCCGCGGGGATCGAAGCCGTCGCCGACGACGTCGTCTGACATCCCTTACCGGCACACGGCCCGAGCAGCGCGGGAAGCGTGAACGTCTGCGCGCCCGTGCCCGTCACTTCGACCGTGTAGAAGTAATTCGACGTGCTGTCGTTGATGAAGACGAGCGTCTCTTGCACGCCCGCACCAACGGTCACCGTGCCGGTGAGGCCGCCGCCGTTCTCCGTAACGCCCGAAACGACCGGCGCCGGAAGCGGCGTGAGGTTCGCAAGCGCGTTACTCGTCGCCGAGAACGTCTGCGACGGTGCGTTGGTCGACGAGACCACCGCATTCATCGAGTACGTGCCCGCGACCGGCGTCAGTTGGAACGCGGTGAAGCCCGGCGAGTATCCCGCGAAGCCTCCCGGGAACGTGCCGTCGTTGAAGAACGGCACGGCCGGCGGACCGAGGAGATACGTGCCTTGCGTCGCCGCACCGAAGGGCTGCGCCCAGAACGGCGCGGTGAGGCCGACGTTCGCGAGGTAGTTGTACGCCGAGGATGCGAAGCCGTTGACGGGCGTCGCGTTCGGGTTGCCGGGGAAGTAGCCTTCGGCGCCTTGCTGATCGCTGTTGAGCGGCGCGAGACCGTACGAGAACACGCCGGTGAATGCACCGAGCGTCGTGTTCGCGGCCGCCGTGTTCACGTTGACCTGCGGCGAAGCGCTGATATGCGAGGTGCCTTCGTCGACGCTTCCCGGCCCGTAGGCGCCTCCGAAACCGGCAGGCACCGTGAACCCGGCCGGTCCGGTGATCGTCGGCGTGTTGGCGAGCGTCGCCGACAAGCCGTTCGTACCACGGAAGGTCGCGACGACGTTCAACCCGGTCGCACCGTCGGCCGCGTTGAACGCGGTACCCACCGCAATCTGGAGTTTGCTCCCGCCGATGTTCGTTTGCGACGTGGACGGGACGGCCCCGCCGTTGCTTCCGCCGCCGCCGCACCCCGCTAGGAGTGCGGCGACGGAGGCGGCGGCAATGACTCGTGTGAGTTTCACCTATGCACCTCTAGATCCGGACCGAGTAGTAGAAGTAGTACGCACGGCCTTGCGAGTTCGGGAAGTTCGCGAACACCCCGTTGCCTCCGTACGCACTCGCATACTGCGGATTCGCGAACGGAACCTGATAATCGGTGGGCTGATAGCTCGATCCCGTAAGCGGACCGGCGATGCCCGTCGCGATCGGCTGATAGCGATCGTTCAGGAACGTTCCGTTCGGAGCGTAGTATTTGTTGAAGATATTCTCGACGTCGAATCCGAGCTTGTAGTTGCCCTTCGGCGGCGAGTATTCGACCGTGACGTTTGCGAGGAAGTTCGGCTTGGTGAGCTTCCCACCGGGACTCGACGTCTCACTGTTACCGCGGCTCGCGATCACGTTCGGATTGAAGACCGAACCCGGATTGAGCGGATCCACATAGGAACCCGCGCCAAGGCCCGACGACTGCGCGGCTCCGCCAGGCAACACGTTCGTGTTCGGAATGTTGACGGCAACGCCGTTGATGATGGCGGCCGTCAGCGTTCCGTTTCCGACCGGATAGCCGACGTCGTAGCTGAAGCGCGGATTGATGCGCCACCCGTTCTTGGTGCGGTACGTCAATCCGAGCGTCGTCTGGAACGGCGAGAGGAAGCCGACGCGATACTGATTTCCGGCGAGCACCGATGCGTACGGAATGCTCGGGAAGAAATCTTCGCCCGCCGTGGTCGGAAGGACCGACGAGAACTCGTTCACGTAGGTCATCGTCCACTGGGCCGAGAGCCCCGTGCGCGATTCACGCGTGATGTTCACGTCGATGCCGTCACCGAACTCCTTGCCGAGGTTCGTGGCCGACGCCGGTCCGAAGATAACCTGACCGTTCTTGATGACGGGCAGACCGTTCGAACCGAGCAGCGGCTGTGCGACCGTCGCTTCGGTGTTCGTCTGATGACGCAGCCACGGCGCGATGCTGATCGCGACGCCGTTGAGCGCGCCCTTGGTGAACTGGTGCTGGAAGGTGATCTGGTAGTTGTTCGAGACCATCGGCAGCACCGGCTGGTACGGAACGCCGAAGAGATTCTGCGACGCCCAGTAGAGTTCGGAAGCGTAGTTCGGACACGCAACCTGGTACGGCGCGATGCCGCAAGAGGTTACGTTCGTCGCGGACTGGCCGTTGATCGTCGGGATCGCCGCCGAGTTCGGCACGCCGAGCAGCGCGTTGAGCAAGCTAAACGGCGCGAGTTTCGCGAACTGACCGTAGCCATTGAGCGACCAGCGATCGTCCACGAGGCCGAGCAGCGGAAACGCGGTTGCCCGATCGTACGTGAAGCGAATCGCGGTATTCGGGTTGAGCTGCCACGCGAGTCCGATGCGCGGTTCCAACTCGCTCGGATGGATCATCGCGTTCGTGATGTTGCTGAAGTTCGGCGTGAACGGACAGTTGCCCGGACCGATCGGATTGTTCGCGTTATAGTTCGGATTCGCCGGAGCCGACGCCGGGTTGTACAGGAACGTACAATCCGACTGCAGTCCCGGTGTTGGAAGTCCGACGAAATCGGCTTTCTCGTAGCGGACGCCGAGTTGCAGATTGAGCTTGTCGTTCACCTCGATCTTATCGTTCAGGTAGAACGAGGTGTCGCGGCGATTGAGATCGCTGTTCTGCGTGGCGAACGGAACGGTCATCTGCGCGGCGCCGGGCGAAGCGCCGTAGGCGTAACCGCAAGCTCCCGGGCCGAACGGACAGTTCGGATCGTTCGGATTCACGAAGTCGAGCGGCGTAAAGACCGTCGGAGAATTGATGAGATAGGCGAGAAAGTTGTATCCGGAACCATTGAACGCGTACTCCGGATGCAGCCAGCGGAACTCGTAACCCGCCTGCACGAGGTTCTTCGCGTTGAGCTGCTTCTGCAGCTTGATCGAACCGCCGAGGCTGTGACCACCCTGCTCGAGGAAGAAGTCACCGTAGCCGAGCGGATTCGTGCCCGCGGTCGGAAAGTCGAACGTCACGACCGAGTTCACCGAATAGAAATCGGCGCTCAAGAAGGTCGAGGGGTTGATATTCCAATCGTAGCCGATCTTGAAGGTCTCGTTCGGCTGATAGTACGTCTGCGCCGCGCGTCCCGCTTGCGCGAGCGTCTCGGTCGACGACGTCTGATTTGGATAGAGTGGCGTGATCGCACTCAGTTGGGCATTCGAGAGACCGAAAATCGGTCCATAGAAGTTCTGGAAATAGGGGTTGCAGCTCTGGAAGCAGAGCCCACCGAGACCGCCGGCATCCTGGAAGAACTGATGCTGCGCGACGTCTGCGAAGAGCTGGATCGCCTGATTGTGCGTCTTCCCGAAGCGGAAGATGAAGTTGTTCAGGAATTCGCGATCGGTCTGCAGCCCGGTCTGGAAGAACCAGCCCTCTTGCGCGGAGTTCGTGCCGGTGCCGAAGCGCGGGGCGCTATTACCACCGGAGAAGGCGGCGTAATCCGAGTACGTCCCGTTCGGCGACGCGAAGCTCAGATCGCCGTTGAACACGTGATCGAAGCCCGGCCCGCCGACGCGGAACTCGGCGTCCGTCGCGCCCGGATAGGTTCCGCGCTTCGCGACGAGGTTGATGACGCCCGTACCGCCCGACTGCACCGACGCGTCACCGACGCCCGGCGTCAGCTGCGCGGAGGCGATGCCGGAGCCCGGCAATGCAAGCGAACTAACGAATTGGTTCGTGAACGCATCCGTGTACGGGATGCCTTCGAACTGGAAACCTTCTTCGTTCTCGCGACCGCCGTGGATAACCGGATAGCCGCTCGAGTCGTAGCCGACGCCGGGAAGCGACGTCAGCAGGTTCGACTCGCTGATGTTGAGATCGGTACCTTGAAGGTTCTCGACCTGTTGCGCGTTTACGGTGTACGTGTCGACCGTCTGCTGCGGCTGGAAAGCACTAGCCACGCTGCGAGCCGTCACTTTCGCGATAGTCTTCAGGCTCTTGGCGAGCTTCGTGTTCACCGTCTCCGCTTGGTCGGCAAATACGGTCACACCGGTAATTTCGCTTGTGTCGTAGCCAGCTTTGACGAACGACCCGGTGTAGGTGTCCGCATAGACACCGGCCACGGCGTAAAAGCCTTTGGCGTCGGTCGAAGCTTTGTATGTGCCGCTCGGTGCGGCGAAGGTGACGGAAACGCCGGCGAGCGGTGCGCCGCTCGTATCGGTAACGGTTCCGCGAATGACGCCGGTCGTGCCGGCGAGTGCTGGGGCGAGCGTTCCTGCGACGCAGGCTACCGCCGCGGCTATGGCCGCGGCGGTCCTGACGGCAGCTAACGCGCGCCTCCACACGCGGGTGAGCTCCATCGATCTACTCCCTCATGGGGAAAATGGTGCGTAAGGCCCAAAAGGCTAGTAGCCAAGCTGCCAGCTTATCGGGTTAAGACATCTTAACTCACAGCGTCAACGTGTCGGTTGCAGTACCAGGAAATATTTTTCATTGCTATATGCGAACTGCACCCATCGGCGAAAGCCGACGGGTGCAGTTCAAGCGAGCGATACGATGACCGAGGTTATACGGTTGCGGCGACCGGCTCTCTCGATGCGAAGGTCAACTCGCCGGTGATGTCGTTGAAGCCCACCTCGACGGTGTCTCCATCGCGAATCTCGCCGCCGAGGATCCGGCGACCGAGCGCGGTCTCGAGCTCCTTCTGGATCGTGCGCTTGAGCGGGCGCGCGCCGTAGCTCGGATCGTATCCCGCCTTGACGAGATGACGCTTCGCATCGTCGTCGAGCACGAGCACGATCCGCCGCTCCGCGAGGCGCGCGCGCACGCGCGCCAATTGAATATCGACGATCTCCAGTAACTCCGATTCGGAGAGCGCGTGAAACACGATCGTTTCGTCGACGCGATTCAAGAACTCCGGACGGAAGTGCGCGCGCAATTCCTCCATCACCGTCGCACGCATGATCGCCTCTTCCGCGCCGCCGTGCGTTCCGCGATATTCGAGAATGCGATGGCTGCCGATGTTCGAGGTCATGATGACGATCGTGTTGCGGAAGTCTACCGTGTGCCCTTGGCCGTCGGTCAACCGTCCGTCGTCGAGAATCTGCAGGAAGACGTTAAACACGTCGGCGTGCGCCTTCTCGATCTCGTCGAAGAGAATGACGGAGTATGGGCGACGACGCACCTTCTCGGTGAGTTGCCCGCCCTCTTCATATCCGACGTATCCCGGCGGCGCACCGAGCAGACGCGCGACCGTATGCCGCTCCTGATACTCCGACATGTCGATGCGAATCAGGGAGCGCTCGTCATCGAAGAGATACTCCGCGAGCGCGCGCGCGAGTTCGGTCTTGCCCACGCCGGTAGGGCCGAGAAAGATGAACGAACCGATCGGACGGTTCGGATCGGCGAGGCCCGAACGCGAACGCAGCACCGCCTCGGCGACGGCGTCCACGGCCTCGTCTTGCCCGATCACGCGGCGATGCAGTTCGTCGGCGAGATTGAGCAGCTTCTGCTTCTCGCCCTCGAGCAGCTTGGCGACGGGAATCCCGGTCCAACGCGCGATCACCTCGGCGATGTCGCTCTCGTCCACCTCTTCTTTCGAGAGGCGGCCTCCGGGAGCGTTCTGAAGCCGCTCTTCTTCGCTCGCGAGTTCCTTTTCGAGCGCCGCGAGCCGTCCGTATTGTAACTCGGCGACCCGGTTGAGATCGTATTGACGCTCGGCCTGTTCGATCTGCACCTTGGTCTCGGTGATCTGTTCGCGCAGCTCGCGCAAGCGCGTCGAAGCCGAACGCTCGGCCTCCCATTGAATGCGCAGGCGTTTCTGCTCTTCATGCAGTTCCGCGAGCTCCCTCTCAAGCGTTTCGAGACGCTCGCGGCTCGCGCGATCGTCTTCTTTTTTGAGCGCCTCGCGTTCGATCTCGAGTTGCATCACGCGGCGCGAGACCTCGTCGAGCTCGGTCGGCATCGAGTCGATCTCGGTGCGCAGCTTGGCGGCCGACTCATCGACCAGATCGATCGCCTTGTCGGGCAAGAAGCGATCGGTGATGTATCGATTGCTCATCGTCGCCGCCGCGACGAGCGCGCTATCTTTGATGCGCACGCCGTGGTGCGCCTCGTACTTCTCGCGTAAGCCGCGTAGGATCGAGATCGTATCCTCGACACTCGGTTGATCCACGATCACGGGCTGGAAGCGGCGCTCGAGCGCGGCGTCCTTTTCGATGTACTTGCGGTACTCATCGAGCGTGGTCGCGCCGATGAGGTGCAGTTCGCCGCGTGCGAGCATCGGCTTGAGCAGGTTGCCCGCATCCATCGCGCCTTCGGTCTTGCCCGCGCCGACGACGGTGTGCAGTTCATCCACGAAGAGCACGATCTGCCCCTCGGACTTGGCGACGTCGTTGAGCACCGCTTTCAAGCGCTCTTCGAACTCGCCGCGATACTTCGCGCCCGCGATGAGCGCGCCCATGTCGAGCGAGACGATACGCTTGTTCTTCAAGCCCTCGGGCACGTCGCCGCGCACGATCCGCTGCGCGAGGCCTTCGACGATCGCCGTCTTGCCGACGCCCGGATCGCCGATGAGCACCGGATTGTTTTTGGTGCGGCGCGAGAGCACTTGCACGATGCGCCGGATCTCTTCGTCGCGTCCGATCACCGGATCGAGCTTGCCGCGTTCGGCTTCGAGCGTCAGATCGCGTCCGTAGCGCTCGAGCGATTTGTAGGTGCCTTCGGGATCGCGCGTCGTCACGCGCTGATTGCCGCGCACGTCGCGCAGCGCGACGAGCAGCCGGTCTTTGCTCAGTCCGGCATCGCGCATCAGCTTGCCGATCGCTCCCGACGACTCGGCCATCGCCAGCAGCACGTGCTCGACCGACGTGTAGTCGTCTTGCAGCGCCTGCGCTTCGCGCTCGGCCGCGCTCATCACGCGCGCGAGGTCGCTCGAAAGCGTCACCTGGGCGTTTTCGGCGCTCGGTCCTGAGAGGCGCGGAAGGCGCGCGATCGCATCCTCGACCGCACGGGCAAGGGTCTTGGGATCCGTCCCCGCCTTCTGCACGATATCGGGAGCGATGCCGCGCTCCTGGGCGAGGAGTGCCGCGAGCATGTGCTCGGGCATGGTCTGGGTATGGTGTTCTTGCAGCGCGCGCGAGTAGGCGGCATTCAGGCCGTCGGCGACGCGCTCGGTCATCTTTTCAACGTTCATGTCCGCTCCGTAGTACCCGTCGAGCCATCCAAAAGTTGCAGGTTGGACCTGCCAATTCGAGCCACGGACCCCCTTGCGCTCTCATCTAACGTATAGTAAGCTACTTACACAAAGTAGTCTCTTGAAAGGATCTCGCTGCTATGTCCACCTTCGCTCTCGACCCCACCCACTCGTCGGTCGAATTCTCCGTCCGCCACATGATGTTTTCCAAGGTGCGCGGCGTCTTCGGCAGCTTCTCGCTCGAACTCGCCGTGGACGACGCGACGAGCCTGCCCAGCTCGGTGAAAGCCGAGATCGACGCCGCCTCGATCGATACCAAAGTCGCGGACCGCGACGCGCATCTGCGCTCGGCCGACTTCCTCGATGTCGAGAAGTTTCCCAAGATCGCGTTCGAGAGCACGGCGATCACCGGCAAGGCCAACGCATTCACGATCGCGGGCAACCTGACGATCCACGGCGTGACCAAGCCGATCGCGCTCGACGCCACGCTCGGCGGCCGCGCGAAGGATCCGTGGGGCAACGATCGCATCGCGTACGAAGCGAGCACGAAGATCAATCGCAAGGAGTTCGGCCTCACCTGGAATCAGGCGCTCGAAGCGGGCGGGGTCCTCGTGGGCGAAGATATCGAGATCACGCTGACGATTCAGGCCGTCAAGGTCGGCGCTCCCGCCGCCGTCTAAACGACGCGCACGCGGACGACCTCGCAGGGGCCGCGCGGCATACGCCGTGCGGCCCTTGCTGTTAGAATGAGACGCATATGGAGATTACCGCCGGCGCAATTCGCCTCTACTTTCTCTTCGACGTCGGCGACACGATCGATCTGCGCTCGCTGCGCCTGATCGAGGCCGAGGATCTCGCACCCGCCGACATTCCGCTGCGACAGCATGCGTCGCCCGCATACCTGCAGTTTCCGGTCCCGCCGCTCGTGGCACGACTACCCGACGCGAGCTTCGACGATCTGCGCGCGAGCGTCCGCGTGAAGTTCTTCGACTACGGCGTCGTCTCGCTGCGCCTCTCGTTCGACGCGCGCGGCTCGTGGGATGCGCTCGAAGCGCTCGCCGCGCGGATTCGGCGCAGCGATGCGTTCTTGCGCCACGCCTCGGCGCTCGTCGCGCGCATCTGCGACGAACTCGGCGACGCGCTCGACGACCGGCACGACCCGCTCGTCGAGGACTACCTCGTGATCGATATCGATCGCTTCGAGCGACCGATCGCATCGGAGGAGCTCCTGCGCGATCACGCGCCCGGGCTCGCGCGACTGCTGCTCGCCGAGGACGGCACGCTCGCACGCACCGAGGTGGACGAAGTGCTGCGCACGCGATTCTCATACCTCGCCGACGATCTCACCGTCGTGCAATGGGACACCGCCTTCGTGTACGATCGGCGCGAGTCGAGCGACGCGATTCAAGATATTCTCGAGTTTGCAAACTCGCAGCTCCTCGAGTTGCGCACCTACGACGCGCAACTCGATCGCGAACTCGACGTGATCTATGCCGACGCTCCGGCGGGCCGCACGCGCTCGCTGCTCGGGCGGCGCGAGGCCGAACGCGCGGCCGAGGTTCGCTACCTCATCGTGGACGTTCTCGAATTGATCGACCGCTCCACGAACGCTCTCAAGATCGTCGGCGACGCCTACTACGCGCGTATCTACCGCACCGCCGCGTTGCGCCTCGGGCTCGCCGACTGGCAGAGTCAGATCGACCGCAAGCTCGCGAGCGTCGGCGACATGTACCGATTTCTCACCGACGAGTCACGCAGCCGACGCGACGAGTTCATGGAACTCATCGTGATCGTCTTGATCGCGCTCGAAGTCGTGATCGGCGTCGTTACGCTGATGCGGCACTAGCGGCGAGGCGTTCGATCTCGTCGAAGAGCGCGCGTTTGGAGACGTCGTCGATGAACGACGCCTCGATGGAGTGCTTCGCGAGGGTCACCACGTCGTCGTCGGAGAGGCCGAGCGCGGCCGCCGTCTGCACGAAATTCTCGCCGACGTACCCGCCGAAGTAGGCGGGATCGTCGGAGTTGACGGTCGCGACGAGCCCCGCGTCGAGCATCTTCTTGAGCGGATGATCGGCGAGCTTGTCCACCACGCGCAGCTTCACGTTCGAGAGCGGACAGATGGTGAGCGCGATGCGCTGACGGCGCAGGCGCTCCACCAGCACCGGATCTTCGAGGCTGCGCACGCCGTGATCCACGCGCGAGACGTGCAGCAGGTCGAGCGCCTCCCACACGTACTCCGGGCCGCCCTCTTCACCCGCGTGCGCGACGGTGAGGAAGCCCTCCGCGCGCGCGCGATCGAAGACCGCTTGGAATTTCGACGGCGGGTTGCCGACCTCGGCGGAGTCCAGCCCGACCGCGACGATGCGGTCGCGATACGGAAGCGCGCGCTCGAGCGTCTCCATCGCCGACTGCGCCGAGAGATCGCGCAGAAAGCACATGATGAGATGCGAGGTGATACCGAGATCGCGGCGCGCGTCGGCGAGCGCCGCGCTCAGACCCTCGATCACGGTACCGAAGGCGATGCCGCGATCGGTGTGCGCCTGCGGGTCGAAAAAGATCTCGGCATGCCGCACGCCCTGCGCGACCGCGCGCCGCAGGTACGCCGTCGCGAGATCGTAGTAATCCCGCTCGGTCCGCAGCACGTTCATGCCCTCGTAATAGATGTCGAGGAACGACTGCAGATCAGTAAACTCGTACGCCGCGCGCAGCGCTTCGACCGTCGGATACTTCAGCGTCACGCCGTTGCGGGCGGCGATTTCGAAGATCAACTCGGGCTCGAAGGTTCCCTCGATGTGCAGGTGGAGTTCGGCTTTAGGGAGGGCTATGGCGTCGATCATTGGCGCCAGGTTATACGGATCGCTCGGACGCGCCTCTTCGCGTGCGCAGCATGCGATAGTCACCGCTGCGTACGGTGATCGCGCGACTGTCGAACCACTCCAAGAGCGGTACCGCGTACTTGCGCGAGGTGCCGATGAGGTCGCGGAACTCCGCCATCGTCATGCGTTCGTGCGCCGTGATATACGCCTCGATCTTGCGATGCATGCCCTCGATCTGGGTGCCGCGATAGAGTGCGTCGCCGACTTTGACGAAGACGCCGCGCACGAGAAGCGTATCGAAGGCCTTCGGCAGGCCCGGGACCGCCGAGGTTTTGATCGCTTGCAGCACCGCGGCCGCATCGGCCGGAGCGAACGGCGCGTTCGGGTCGGCCGGCACGGCACGTTCGAAGAAGGCGCGCTGCTCGGCGCTCAGGCGCGGCTGATGCGTCGCCGTCGCGAAGTACCCGTTGCGCGCGGCGACGCGCCCATCGTCGGCGAAGGCGTTGAGCGCGCGCACCAAGAGCGGCTCCGCCACGCCGACGGCACGCGAGAGCGCGATGGACGTGGCCCCCATCGCCCACGGCTCGCGTGCGTGTTGGGCCTCGAGCTCGGCGAGAATGCGCGCGAGCAGCGTCGCGGCCGCCGCAGCGCCCAGGTACGCGGTCGGACGTGCGAGCCGCAGCACGTCGCCGCGCGCCGCGAGTGCATCGAGCGCAGCCTGCGCGACATCCTCGCGAAGGTTCGCCCCGAAGGCGATCGCCGCGAGATCGCGCGGCTCCTCACCGGCGTCGGCCAGCACCGCCGCGACCGCACGTTCCGAGGCGTCGCCCGCGTCATCGTGCGCTTGCGTCGCATCGAGCGACGCGATCTCCCCACCGCCGAGCAACGTCTTCGGCGAGAGTCGGCGCACCACGAAGCGCACGCCCGGAAACGCCAGCACCGGTTGGCGCAAGAAGAGTTCCGCCCGCACGGTGCTCGTATCGTGCGGTACGGCCGCAAAAACCAGCGTGCCGACGATCTCGCCCGACCCGATATGGGCCCGCACGGGCACGCGGCGCCGCAGCAGCGGGAGCGCCTCTTCGAGCGGCGCGAAATCGACGGTGAACTGCGCGCGCGGCGCGAAGCGCGCATCGCTCATCACCTCGCCGCGCGCGATCTCGTGCTTCTCGACGCCGGGAACGTTGATCGCCACACGACTCCCGCCGAGCGCGCGTTCGCGCGCGCTGCCGAAGACGTGCAGGCTGCGCACGCGGACGCTCTTGCCGCTCGGCGCGAGCGCGAGCGCGTCGCCGACCGCGATGCGCCCCTGCATGAGCGTGCCGGTGACGATCGTTCCACGCCCCGCGAGGGTGAAGACGCGGTCGATCGGCATGTAGGCCGGGGCTTCGGGATCGCGCGGCGGGAGCGCCGCGAGTTCGCTTCGCAGCGCGTCTTTGAACGCATCGATCCCCTCGCCCGAGACGGTCGAGAGCGCGAAGAGCGGCGCGCCGTCCGCGATCGTTCCGCGCAGACGTTCGCGCAGATCGCGTTCGGCCGCGGGGCGCGCGTCGGGCGCGACGAGATCGCACTTCGTCCACGCGATCACGGTGCGACGCACGTTTAAGTAGCGCAGGACCTGCAGATGCTCGATCGTCTGCTCGCGTACGCCCTCGCTCGCGGCGACGACCAGCACGAGCAGTTCCATGCCTGCGGCTCCCGCGAGCATGTTATGCAAAAAGCGCTCGTGCCCGGGAACGTCGATGATGCCGGCCTCGCTGCCGTCCTCGAAACGCAGGTGCGCGAAACCGAGGTCGAGCGTCATGCCACGAAGTTGCTCTTCGAGCCAACGGTCCGGATTGGTTCCGGTCAGCGCTGCGACGAGCGAGGATTTGCCGTGATCCACGTGTCCCGCGGTGCCGACGATATGCACGCTTATGCCTCGAGACGTTCGAGCGCGGCGATGACCGCCCGATCTTCACTCGGCGCGACGGTACGCAGATCGAGCAGCACCGCGCCGTCGCCGACGCGTGCGACGATCGGCGTGCGCGCGCGGCGCAGCGCCTCGGCGAGCGCGTCGGGATACGGCGTCGAGAACGCGATGCCGACCGAAGGGATGCGCGCGTGCGGCAGCGTCCCGCCGCCGACGAAGCTCTCCGTATCGACGATCCGGGCTCCGGGAATCGCGGCGGCGTACGCATCTCCACGCGCGCGCAGCTCCTCGCACGACGTACCGAGCATACGATAGAACGGAATCTCCGCGCGCGTCTCTCGCGCACGGTGCAGGTGCAGGGTTCGGGCGAGCAGCGCGAGCGTCACTTTGTCCACGCGCAGCGCGCGAATCAGCGGATTGCTGCGCAGGCGCGCGACGAGCGAACGCGCGCCGACGATGATGCCGGCCTGTGGACCGCCGAGCAATTTGTCCCCGGAGAACGCGACCAGGCCGATGCCGTCGGAGACCGCATCGCGCACCGTGCGTTCGTACGGCAGGCCGTACTCGCGCAGATCCACGAGGGCGCCGCTGCCCAGATCCTCCACCACGATCACGCCCGCGCGCTTGCCGAGAGCGACGAGTTCGGCGCCTTCGACATCGTGCACGAAACCTTCGATCGAAAAATTGGACCGGTGCGAGCGCATCAAGAGCGCGGTACGCGGCGAGAGCGCGGTCTCGACGTCGCGCAGATAGACCTTGTTAGTGGAGCCGACTTCTACGAGCGTCGCGCCGCTGCGGGCGAGCACGTCGGGGAGCCGAAAGCCGCCGCCGATCTCGACGAGTTGGTTGCGCGAGACGATCACCTCGGCATCGCGCGCGAAGGTATCCACGATCAGGAGCACCGCGGCGGCGCAGTTGTTCACGACGACCGCATCCTGCGCGCCGGTCAGCTCGGCGAGCGCAACGCTCGCCCGCTCGTAGCGCGACCCGCGCTCGCCGGCGAGGAGATCGTATTCGAGATTCGTGTAGCCCTCACCGAGCTCCGATGCGGCGGCGAGCGCGGCGGACGCGAGCGGCGAGCGCCCGAGATTGGTGTGGAGCAGCGTCCCCGTGGCGTTGATCACGCGCACGAGCGCGCGTGTCGCGAGGGCGTCGAGTCGCTCGACGACGCGCTGCGCGATCAGTTCGAGCGGTTCGTCGACACGATGCAAGCGCACGCGGTCGAGTTCGTCGGCGATGGCCCGGCGCAACGCATCGCGCCCCACGAGAGACTCGTAGGGCGCGACCGACGGGTGTTCGAGCAGCGTATGCACCGCGGGCACGCCGCGGAACACGGACATCCCCTTTACGCCACGTGCTTGGAGAGCATCGCCTCGATCGTATTCTGCGGAACGTATCCGACGATGCGATCGACCGGCTGGCCGTCCTTGAAGAGGATCAGGCAGGGGATACCCGAGACCTGGTACTGACCCGCGAGGCTCGGATTCTCGTCCGTATTGAGCTTGAAGAAGTTCGCCTTGCCGGTGTACACCGACGCGACCTTCTCGACCACGGGCGAGAGCATGCGGCACGGGCCGCACCACGGTGCCCAAAAGTCGACGAGCACCGGGACGCTGCTCTGCAGCACCTCGGTTTGAAAGTTCCCTTGCGTTACGTCTGCCAATGCGCTCATGTTGTGTTCTCGATTGCCTCCGGTCACTAAAGACCCGTGAGATGCGGGGTTGAGTTGCGTGCTAGATCTCGATGTCCATGGGCTCACCCGTGATGCCCGTGACTTGTTCTGCTTGCTTGCCGAGGTTCGTGATCGCGATCACCTCGTCGCCTTCGCCCAGGCGCTGCAGGCGCACGCCCTTGGTCGAGCGTCCGGCCTTACGAATGTCGCTGACCTTCAAGCGGATGACCTGATTGCCGCTCGTGATCATCAGCACCTGATCGTCCGGCGCGACCATGATCTGGTCCAGGACCTTGCCGATATCTTCGCGCTCGCGAGCGAAGGCCTTCACGCCCTTGCCGCCGCGCGAGGTGTGACGGTAATCCTCGATCGGCGTGCGCTTGCCGAACGCCTGCGACGTGACGAGCAGCACTTCCTTACGATCGGGTTCGATGACGTCCATCGCGATGATGGTGTCGCCCTCGTCGAGCGTCATCGCCTTCACGCCGCGCGCGTTGCGACCCATCGGACGCACGTCGGTTTCGTTGAAGTGCACCGCCATGCCGCCGGTCGAGGCGAGGATGATGTCGCGCGTGCCGTCGGAGAGATCCACCGCCAGCAACTCGTCGCCGTCGTCGAGATTGATCGCGTTGAGGCCGTTGCGGCGCACGTTCGCGAACTCAGAGATCGGGGTCTTCTTGATCACGCCCTGTTGCGTGACCATCACCATGTAGCGTCCCTCTTCGAACTTATCGATGGGGAAGACCGCGGTGACGTGCTCGCCCGGCGGGAGCGTGAGCAGGTTCACGAGCGCCGTGCCGCGCGCGGTGCGCGTGGTATCGGGAATCTCGTATCCGCGCAGGCGATACGCGCGGCCCTTGTTCGTAAAGAAGAGCACGTGATCGTGCGTCTTGGTCACGAAGAAGTTGCGCACGACGTCCTCGCGCTTCAAGTTCGAAATGCCCGTGACGCCGCGGCCGCCGCGATTCTGCGTGCGGAACGTGTCGAGCGATACGCGCTTGATGTAGCCGCCGACCGTGTAGGTGACGACGACGTCGATGTTCGGTATGAGCTGCTCCATCGAGATCTCGTCCTCGGCGGGCAGCACCACGGTGCGGCGCTCGTCGCCGAAGCGTTTCTTGAGATCGAGCGTCTCGGTCTTCACGATGCCGGCGATACGGCGCGGGCTAGCGAGGATATCTTGCAGTTCCGCGATCAGTTTCACGAGCTCGTTGTACTCGTCTTCGATCTTCTGGCGTTCCAGGCCGACGAGCGTGCGCAGACGCATGTCCACGATCGCTTGCGACTGGATCTCCGAGAGGCCGAAGCGCGCGGAGAGCTTGGTCTTCGCTTCGTCGGTCGTCTGACTGCCGCGGATGATCTCGATAACTTCGTCGATGTTGTCGAGGGCGATGCGGTAGCCTTCGAGCAAGTGCGCGCGCTCTTCGGCCTTGCGCAGGTCGTAGCGCGTACGGCGCGTGACGACGTCTTTGCGATGCTCGATGAAGTGCTCGAGCAACTGGCGCAGGTTGAGCACGCGCGGCTCGAGCGCGACCGATCCGTCGGCGCGAGGCTCGCCCGCCGGCACGAGCGCGAGCATGTTGAAGCCGAAGCTCGACTGCAGCGGCGTGTGCTTGAAGAGCTGGTTGAGCACGACCTTCGGCGTCGCCGACTTCTGCAGCTCGACGACGACCTTCATGCCCTTGCGGTTGGAGAGATCGTCGAGACGCGCGATGCCTTGGATGCGCTTCTCCTGGTGCGCGTCGGCGATCGCTTCGACGATGCGGCTCTTGTAGACCTGATACGGAATCTCCGTGATCACGATCTTGTGTCGGCCCTTCTCCTCGATGATCTCGGCCTTGCCGCGCATCGTGATCGAGCCGCGTCCGGTGCGATAGGCTTGCTTGATCGCGTCGATGCCGAGGATCTCGCCGCCGGTCGGGAAGTCGGGGCCCTTGACGAGTTCGAGCAGATCGTCGTCACTCGCGTTCGGTTCGTCGAGCAGGAGCGCGATCGCGTCGGCGATCTCGCTCAGGTTGTGCGGCGGAATGTTGGTGGCCATGCCGACCGCGATGCCGCTCGAACCGTTCACGAGCAGCTGCGGCAGTTTACCCGGCAGAACGCTCGGCTCGGTTCCCTGATTGTCGAAGTTGGCGACGAACGGAACCGTCTCTTTATCGATGTCGGCGAGCACTTCGGTCGAGAGCCGCGCGAGACGCGCTTCCGTATAACGATAGGCGGCGGGCGAGTCGGGATCGATCGAGCCGAAGTTGCCGTGGCCGTCCACGAGCGGGTAGCGCAGCGTAAAATCCTGGGCCATGCGCACGAGCGCATCGTACACGGAGCTGTCGCCGTGCGGATGGTAGCTCTTGAGCACTTCGCCGATGATACCGGCGCACTTGCGATGCTGCTTGCTCGGGTCCATGCCCATGTCGCGCATCGCGTAGAGGATGCGGCGTTGCACGGGTTTCAGGCCGTCGCGAACGTCGGGCAGAGCGCGCGACGCGATGACCGACATCGCGTAGGAGAGGTAGCTCTCCCGCATCTCATCTTCGACGTTGACCTGTAGGACGATATCGTTATTCATACGCTCGTTACAAAGAAGAACGGCTGGCGAATCGGCCAACCGCTGCGCGCATTCGCGCTCCTAGTTTAACGGGGGAACGTTCGCGCGCTAGGGCGGGTCTTCCCACACGGGGATGCCGTCGTCGTCGACGCTGCCCCCAAAGTCGTCGAAGGCGATGCTCTGGTCGGGTGCGCCGCCCAGATCCGGCCGCGGGGCGTCGAAGGCCGCCTCGGGCTCGGGAAGGTCGAAATCCACCGCCGGCCGCGGGTCGTGCGGCTGCTCCGGCTCGTAGGGGTGGTCGCCGAAGGCGGCAACCGAGAAGGCATCCTCGGGCGGCGCAGCCGCCTCGCCGATGCGTGCCTTGGCCTCGTTCGCCGCGGCCCGCAAGAGCGCCAGGCTCTCTTGGACGGACTGCCGCAGCTCGGCTTCGAAATCGGCGCTCGACATGCTCCCGACGTTCGCCGTTCCGTTCCGCGAGACTTTCCCGACGCAAGCCGCCTTCGAGGCTTTCGCCGCGGAATTCGCGCGGGCGCTCGAGCCGGGCGACGTGATCGCCCTAAGCGGCGAGCTCGGCGCGGGGAAGACGACCTTCGTCCGAGCCGCGGTGCTCGCCCGACATGGCGAGGACCAGGGATCGAGCCCCACGTTCACCTTCTGGCATCGCTATGCGGGCGAGCCGCCGATCGACCACCTCGACCTCTACCGGATCGAAGACCCCGGCGAGCTCGCCGAGCTCGGGCTCGAAGACGCCTTCGCGGGTGACTCGATCGTCTTCGTGGAGTGGTGGACGCACGCGCCGACGCTGCTCCCGGCACACCGGTTCGACGTGCTGATCGAAGGCGCGGGCGATGCGCCGCGTCGCGTGACCGTGACGGGCGGACGCGCGTGACGCTCCTCGCGCTCGAGGGCGCGCTCGGCGGCTTTTCGGCTGCGGTCGTGCGCGACGGCATCGTGCTCGCGACGCGCCACGTCGCGGGCAACGTCGCGCTCGAAGCGGGGCTGGGCGCGGTCAGCGCGGTGCTGGCCGAAGCCGCCGTGGCGCCGAACGAGCTCGACCGGCTCGCGGTCGGCATTGGACCGGGCGGCTTCACGGGGCTGCGCATTACCATCGCCTACGCGAAGTCGCTCGCCCAAGCGTGGGAGCTGCCCCTGGTGCCCGTCTCGTCGTTCGACGCACTCGAATACGGGCACGATCTCGAGCGCGCATTCACGGTCGTCGTGGGGCGCCCCGGCATCATCTCGGCCCGCTATCGCGACGGAGCGACGATTCGCCGAGCGTCGGGGCCGATACGCGAGGTTTTGGCCGCGGTGCTGCCCGCAAATGGGCCCGAGGAGCTTGCCGTCGTGGGAGCCCCGGAGGACGTGCTTGCCGCCCTCGCCGAAGGCGGCTCCATCGTGAAACCGGTCGCCCCGCTCGTCATGCCTCCCGCCGCAGCCGTCGCGCTCGCGGCCGGCGCGGCGCGTGCGGCGGCGAGCGCGCACGCGGTGAGCGCCGACTACGGCGAAGCGCCCGCGGCGAAGCTTCCGAGTTTTGCAAAGACGGCGCGTCCGCGATGAAGGCCGAACTCGAACCGCGCCTCGCGGGCGAACCCGAACGCCTCGAGATCGTGCGCATGAACGCCGCCGATATCGCCGAGGTGACGCGCATCGAGCAAACCTCGTTCACCACAACGTGGCCGACCGACGCGTTCTACAACGAACTCACCACCAACAAACTCGCGCACTATTTCGTCGGGCGCATCGGCGGCAAGATCGTCGCGTACGGCGGCATTTGGGTGATCTTCGAGGATTCGCACGTCACGACGATCGCCGTCGATCCCGGATTCCGCGGGCGCAAATACGGCGAGATCATGCTGCTGCATCTCCTCGACGAAGCGATCGAGCGCGGTGCGACGTGGATGACGCTCGAAGTGCGCGAGAGCAACGTCGCCGCGCAGACGCTCTACCGCAAGTACGGATTCACGACGGTCACGACGCGCAAGGGCTACTATAGCGACAACAACGAGAACGCGCTCGTGATGTGGGCGGGTAACCTCAAGGGCGATCTCTATCGCTCGCGCCTCAACGCGCTGCGCGCCGGACTGCAGTAACGACATGCGCCCGGTCAACGACTATCGCGCCCTCGCGGGGCGCGTGCGCGACCACCTCGGGCAATCGCATCGCTACGCGCACGTAATCCGCGTCGCTCGCTGCGCCGAAGTGCTCGCGATGGAGCACGGGCTCGACGCGCGCAAGGCGCGTTTGGCGGGTCTGCTGCACGATCTCGCGCGCCTCTACCCGGGCCCGCGGCTGCTCGCCGAATGCGAGGCGCGCCGCCTGCCGGTCGGCGCGTTCGAACGCGAGCATCCGATCGTGCTGCACGCGCCGCTCGGCGCCGCCCTCGCGAGCGAAACCTTCGCGGTGCGCGACCCCGAGGTGCTCTCGGCGATCGCCAAGCATACGGTCGGCGCGGCGGAGATGTCGCCGCTCGACTGCGCGCTCTATCTCGCCGACGCCCTCGAGCCCGGGCGGGAGTATGACGAACGCGCCGAACTCTGGGCGCTCGCCCGCCGCGATCTGCACGGGGCGATGCGCGCGGTCATCGCCAACTCGCTCCGGTATCTCGAGCGAAAGAAGATTCCGGTCGCACCGCAAACACTCGCGGCGGCCGCAACGTTCAAAGTGGACAGAGGAGAAGTACCATCGCTGACCTGATCGACGTCGTCCGCGACGCCGCACTCGACAAAAAGGGCGAAGATTTCACGACGATCGACGTGAGCGGACGCACCATTCTCGCCGACACCTTCGCGCTCGTCACCGGCCGCTCCAAGATCCAAACGCGCGCCATCGCCGACGAAATCGCGGAGAAGGCCGAAGCCGCGGGCCAGAAGGTCGCGCGGATGGAGGGCTACGCCGACGGCAACTGGATTCTGATCGATCTCGGACACGTGATCGCGCACGTCTTCACGCCGGAGCAGCGCGAGTTCTACAATCTCGAACGCCTCTGGAGCGAAGTCGAGAAGCGGCAGGCGCAAGGATGAGCGCCCGCCCACGCGTCACGCACGAGACCAAAGCCGCCCGCACGCGCCGCCAGCTCTGGATCAAGGCGGGCGTCTGGATCTTCATCCTGCTCTTCACGTTCAGCGTGGCGGGCGGAATCCTCGCGACCCGTCTCGTGAGCCGCTGAAACACCGGCGACTCGGCCACGATAGGAGGCTTCGGAGGATGATGATCACGCTTATGAACCGCTTCGGCGCACTCGCCGCGTTCGTGCTCGCGACGCTGCTCGGCAGCCTGCCCGCGAGTGCCGCGGGCTTCATCCAAGACGGGGCGCAGATGTTCTCGCCCGATACGGTCGCGCAGTTGAACGCGAAGATATCGAACTTCAACGCGCAGACCGGCAAGGCGATCGTCGTCGTCACCGTTCCTTCGCTCAACGGCGAGACGCTGCAGAATGCGGCGCAGCAAGTCTTTACCGAGCAGCACGTCAACGGCGTCTTGATCTTCATCGCGAAGAACGACCGCCGCGACATCATCGTACCGGGCACCGCGACCGCGCAATTCTTCCCGGCCGGCACGACCGCTTCGATCCGGCACTCGATGGAATCGCTCTTCAAGGCCGAGGATTATGACGCCGGCATCACCGCCGCGGTCAACGGCGTGCTCGACGTCTTCCGCGCCCACCTCGGGCAAAACGGGCGCAGCAACACCTATCCGGCCACGACGTCGCAGTCGACGCTCGCGCGCTCGAATTCAGGAGGCCACATCCCCGTGTTCGTGTGGATCATCATTCTCGTCATCGGGTATCTCGTGCTTCGCTCGATCTTTCGCGCGATGTCGGGCCCGCGCTCATACGGCGGCCCCGGCATGGGCGGCCCGGGCATGCCCGGCGCCGGTATGCCTGGCCCCGGCTATCCGCCCGGGGGCGGCTACGGCTACGGCGGCCCCGGCTACTACGGCGGAGGCGGCGGCTTCTGGAGCGGCCTGCTCGGCGGCCTCGGCGGCGCCTGGCTCGGCAACGAGATGTTCGGGGGCAATCGCGGTACGACGATCATCGAGCAGGGCGGCGGCCAGCAAATGATGCCCGGCGACCAAGGCGGCGGCTGGGGCGGCGGCAACGCCGGCGGCTGGGGTCAGGACTCCGGGCCGGATATGGGCGCCTCGAGCGCGGGCGACTGGAGCGGCGGCGGCTTCGGCGGCGGTGACTCCGGCGGCTGGGGCGGCGGCGACTCGGGCGGAGGCTTCGGGGGCGACTCCGGAGGCGGCGACTCCGGCGGCGGCTGGTAGGATCTCGGACGAGCGGCTGAAAAGCCGCTCGTTTTTTCTTACGAGCGGCATATGGTAAGATGAAAAGAGCAAAGTAAGGACGGCTAGTATGGCGCTCGTGAAGCTCACCTCGAAAGGGCAGATGACGCTGCCGCAGGAGATTAGGGCTAGATTCGGCCTCGAAGCGGGGGATCGGCTCTTCGTGGAGATCGAGGATGGCCGGATCGTGCTGACCCCAAAAACGCTGCGCATCGCCGACCTCGTCGGCATTTTGCCAAAGCCGCGGCGCGCCGTCTCGGTCGAGGAGATGAACGATACAATCGCCGAGGAAGCGAGCAAACACGGCTCGTGATCGGCCTCGACACGAACGTCATCGTTCGCCTCCTGACCAACGATGAGCCCGAACACGTCGCGGTCGCGCAACGCTATCTGCAAAACCGTTGCAGCGATTCGAATCCAGCCTGGATCGGCATCATCGCGACGATCGAAACCGTGTGGGTCCTGCAGAGCCGGTATCGCTTCGATCGAGCAACCATCGCCGATGCCTTCGAGCGCATCCTGCGTGCCGCGCACGTCGTATTCGAAGCGGAGGAGCACGTGACGGCCGCGCTCGCCGAGTATCGCGACGGTGCCGATTTCTCCGATGCCCTCATGAGCCGCCTCAACCGCGCCGAGGGCTGCACCACGACGATCACGTTCGACCGCCGCGCGGCGTCGCAACTCGACGGTTTGACGCTCCTCGCGGCCGACGGCGTGCCATAAGGACCAAAGCGTTTGGGGATGAGCCGAACGACGACGTCTCGTATGGATCGCGCATGAAATTGATCGAGGAACCACGCGTCGGCAGCGCATACGCGTTCGGCTGGTCGAAAATCGCCGTCGTTCTTGCCGAATACTGGTGGCTCTACGCGCTCGCCGTGCTCCTCGACGCCGCCGTCGCGACATGGGGCGCAACGGATACGAGCTTTCGCACCGGAACGTTCGAATGGTTGATCATCGGATTCCCAGCACTCGCCTCGTGCGCACGACTCGTTCGACCCGATGCGCGCATGCACGCGCGCGACGTCCTCACCATCATCGGCATCGCTGCAATCATTGTCGCCGGCATCGCGCTCTTGGCCGGCATGGTCTTTTTAATCACCTTGCTCTCGCGAGGCTTCGCGTTCGTCGCGGCGATCGGCTCGTTTTGCATCGTCATCTGGCTCTGGACGAAACTCTCGTTCGCGCCGATCTTCTTCCTCAACGAAAACCCTCGCAATTTCACGTCGGCGTTCGATAGCAGCATGGATCGCATCTCATCGGACGCTTGGTGGAGCGCGCTCGGGCTCGGAATCGCGGTCGGATTCACGATCGGCGTGCCGAGCGGCATCGTCCTCGCCATCGTCGGAGTACATCTTGGGACGCTCATAGCCCTCGGAGGTCGCGTACCACTCTTCGCGATCGCATGTACGGTCAACGCCCTCTCGATCGTAAGCGCGGTCTGGAGCACCGCCGCGATGACCGCGTTTGCATCGGCATTCGGCACCTTCGGCGAGACGCCGGAGGCACTGGACGCGGCGTAGCCGTTCGCCACAAAAGGCTTCGGAAAACGTCGCATGGTAGCACCGTCCATGCGACGTTTTCTTGCTTCCGTGCTTGCCGCGTGCTTCGCGCTCGGCAGTACCTTTCTCGCGGCATCGCCGGTTCATGCGGCACCCGCGCACGTTGACGCTTCTTATCTGAACTCGGTCTCGTGGCGGCTCATCGGGCCGTTCCGCGGCGGTCGCGCGCTCGCGGTGACCGGCGTGCCGGGCGAGCCCGATCACTTTTACTTCGGTGCGGTTGACGGCGGCGTGTGGGAGAGCACGAACGCGGGCCGCACGTGGAACCCGATCTTCGATCGCGAGAACGTCGGCTCCATCGGCGCCATCGCGGTTGCGCCGAGCGACGTAAAGACGATCTACGTCGGCACTGGCGAGGCCGATATGCGCTCCGACATCGCGTACGGCAACGGCATGTACAAATCGACCGACGGCGGCAAGACGTGGACGCACATCGGTCTCGACGGAACGTGGCAGATCGGCGCCATCGTCGTGGATCCGCACGATGCGAACGTCGCCTACGTGGCGGCGCTCGGCCATCAATACGCGCCGAACGCGGAGCGCGGCGTCTTCAAGACGACCGACGGCGGCAAGACGTGGACGAAGGTGCTCTACAAAGACGAGAACACCGGCGCGATCTCGCTTGCGATGAATCCGCAGGATCCGCAAACGATCTACGCCGCGCTCTGGCAAACACGCCGTCCGCCGTGGAACGTCTATCCGCCCTCGAACGGGCCGGGCAGCGGTCTGTATAAATCCACCGACGGCGGCAAAACCTGGACGCACCTGACGAACGGTCTGCCCAAAGCGGTCGGACACATCGGCGTCGCGGTCGCGCCGTCGCAGCCATCGCGCGTTTACGCGCAAATCGATACCGGAGCCGACGTAGCCGACGGCGGTGTGTACCGTTCCGACGACGCGGGCGCAACCTGGACGCACATCAACGGCGGCAAGGCGCAAGTTCGCTTGTGGCAGCGCGGTTGGTACTTCGGCGGCATCACCGTCGATCCGAAGAATCCCGACGTTGTGTACGTGATGAACACGGCCACGTATCGCTCTGAAGACGGCGGCAAGAGCTTCGTCGCGATCAAAGGCTCGCCGGGCGGCGACGACTATCACACG
This sequence comes from bacterium, assembly GCA_028869385.1. GTDB lineage: Bacteria > Vulcanimicrobiota > Vulcanimicrobiia > Vulcanimicrobiales > Vulcanimicrobiaceae > REEB354. Next base: position 40,519 of record JAGWSR010000019.1, on the reverse strand, counting down.
CTCTGGATCAATCCCGATCATTCGTCGCGCATGATTCTCGGGGGCGATCAAGGCGTCGTCGTCTCGGTGGATCGCGCGAAGACGTGGAGCTCGTGGTACAACCAGCCGACGGGGCAGTTCTATCACGTCATCACCGACAATCGCTTTCCGTACTGGGTGTACGGCGCGCAGCAAGATTCGGGCGCGATGGCCGTGCCGTCGCAAACGATCCACACGACGATCACGACGATGGATTGGCATCCGATGGACGTTGGCGGCGAGAACGGCTACGTGGCACCCGATCCCAAGCATCCGGGACAGATCTTCGGCGGCAGCGACACGCTGACGTACGAAGCGCTCGCGACGGGTTGGGAGCAGAACATCGATCCGAGCACCAAGTATCCCGACACGCTCTGGCGACACACGTGGACGCTTCCGGTGGTCGTCTCGCCGGTCGATCACGCGCTCTACGCCTCGCGGCAGCGCATCTTCCGCACGACCGATGCGGGCAAGAGCTGGCACATCGTCAGCCCCGACCTCACGCGCAACGACCCGAGCGAGAATTATCTCGCGAATCTCGACGCCGCGACCAACGCGGATTCGAGCGGATTACCGCGACGCGGCGTCGTGTATGCGATCGCGCCCTCCCCGTTCTCGGCTTCCACGCTCTGGGCCGGAACCGACGACGGCTACGTATGGCGCACGACCGACGGCGGCGCGCATTGGACGAACATCACGCCCAAGCACCTGACGCCGTGGAGCAAGGTCGCGATCATCGAACCCTCGCCGTTCGACGCGGCGAGTGCCTACGTGGTGGTGGATCGCCACCGTCTCGACGACTACACGCCGTATATCTACAAGACGACCGACGGCGGGAAGAGTTGGACGCTGCGCACGAGCGGCATTCCCGACGGTTCGTTCGTGAACGTCGTTCGCGCCGATCCAAAGGTGCGCGGCTTGCTCTATGCCGGAACCGAGAAGGGCGTGTACGTCAGCTTCGACGACGGCGCGCACTGGCAGACGTTGCAGCGCAATCTGCCCGTGACCTCGGTGCGCGACATCGACGTGCACGGCGACGATCTCGTGATCGCGACGCACGGCCGCGCGTTCTGGATCATGGACGACATCTCGCCGCTGCGTCAGGCGGCGAAGGCCGTTGCGGCCGGCGGCGATTACCTCTACGCGCCGGTGACGGCCTATCGTCTGCGTCACGCGGGCAGCTTCGGTTTCGGCATCGCCGACGAGGGCACGCCGATTCAACCCGAGGAGCCGCAGCCGGCGAATCCGCCGCTCGGCGTGGTCTTCGACTACTATCTGCACGGCGCCGCGCAGACGCCGGTAACGCTCGCGATCGTGGATCGCCACGGTCACGTGCTGCGCAGCTACTCAAGCGCGGAGAAGACGCCCGCACTCGATCCGTCGCAATTCGACATCGCGCCGCGCTGGATTCCGTCGCCCGTCGTTCCCTCGGCCGATCCCGGCGCGCACCGCTTCGTGTGGGATTTCACGACGCATCACGCGCAAGGGCCGATGGCTCCGCCGGGAAGCTACACCGTGCGCCTGACGGTGAACGGAAAGCGGTACGAGCGGCCATTCACGCTGCTGCGCGATCCGCGCATCCACGTAAGCGATCGCGATCTGCATCAGCAGTACGCGCTCGCGATGCAGATCGAGGGCAAGCTCGCGCAGATCGAAGCGGCACAGAAGCACGCGAAGGCAGCGCTCGCATCGCCCTCGGTGAGCGCCGCGAACAAGGCCACGCTGCGCAGCACCATCATCGGCGAGCGTCCGGCCGGAAATCCCGATGACTCGGTCGGCAAGCCGAACCTCAACTTCACCTCGCTCAACTACCTGAGCGACGCCTTCGGTAATCTCGAAGGTGCGGTGGAGAGCGCGGACGCCGCACCGACGCCAGATCAGGAGTCGGCGTACGCGCAGCTCTCGCACACCCTCGACGCCACGATCGCCGCCCTCGCGAAGATCGCCGGCCCGAAGTAGCGCAGGAGCGCACGTGAAAAGGACCGCGGCGCGATGCCGCGGTCCTTTTCATTTCATCGCAACTCGTGTCATCCTGAGCGCAGGCGCGAAGCGCCGAAGTCGAAGGGCGCGCCTGCGCTCAGGATCACACGGGATCGGCGCTCAAAAGCAAAGGGACTGCGGTGTTCGCCGCAGTCCCTCATTGCGCTGATCCGGCTCTACGCTTACCGGCTAGAGAGCATACGATCGTACCAGCGTTCGAGGTCGGCGCGGTAGGCGACGAGTGCACTCGGATTCAGGTAGATCATGTGTCCGGATTGATAGAATCCGTACGTGAGATTGTGCTGCAGCGGCGCGGCGAGGCCGAGATGCTCCAGCGTGTACTCCGTCGCGAAGTACGGCGTCGCGAAGTCGTAGTAGCCGTTTGCCGAGAAGACTTGCAGATGCGGATTCTGCGTCATCGCCGCGGCGAGATCCGGCGCGACGTTCGTGGGCGGATCGTCGCCGTTGTGCTTGAAATCCCACCGCGCGCCGAGCAACCCGCCGTACGAGACCGGACGATACGGAATGCCCGCGTGGTAGTCGAGCGAATTGGCGATGTAGTTGTTGAACGAACCGACGAACGCGCCGTCGATGCCGACATCCGACGGATCCCAGCTCGGATAATTCGAGAGTTGATCGATGTCGTAGGTCTCGTAGCGCGAGTCGTAGCGCCCCACGAGCGTATTGTTTCCGCGCAGCAGCTCCTTGAGGAAGCGGAAGTACGGAATCCGCAGGTTCGAATCGCGGATGTAGCTCTCCGGAACACCCAAGTAGTCGTGCAGCTTCGCGACGTCGGCGTTGAACTCGGACGTCGAGAGGTTCGCACCCTGCGCGAGATCGTGCAGGTAGGTCGTGCCCGCGAAGTGCTCGACGCCGCGGAGGAACGTCTGGAGGCTCTGACCGTGCGCGTTCGCACGGTGGTGATAGTAGGCGGTCGCCGCTTCGGTCGGCAGATAGAGCACGAAGCCCCAGTCGCCGCCCGCGATCGGATTGCCGCCGCCCAGTCCGCCGAGGTTGAAGTTGATGATCGAGGACTGCAGCACGACGCCGTTCATCTCGACGCCCGCCTGCTGCAGCATGTTCACGAGCACGCAGTCGCGCGTGGTGCCGTAGCTCTCGCCGAAGAGCACCTTCGGCGAATTCCACCGGCCGAATTGCGTGATGTAGCGCTCGATGAACTGCGTGAAGGCGCGACCGTCTTGATCGACGCCCATGAAGTCCTTCGGCTTGCCCGCACCGATCACGCGGCTGTAGCCGGTGTTCGGCGCGTCGATGAAGACCTCGTCGGTCGTATCCAAAAGGCTGTACTGATTCGGCTCGAGCGCGTAGGGCGCCGGGCCGGTCGGAGCGCCGTTGCGCACTTGCACGCGCACGGGCGCGAACGATCCCATGTGCAGCCACACGGTCGAACTTCCCGGGCCGCCGTTGTAGAAGAACGTCACGGGGCGCTTGCTCGGGTCCGCGCCATCCTTGGTGTAGGCCACGTAGAACATACGCGCGGTGACGTCGTTGCTCATCGGGTCGCGCAGTTCGATCGTTCCCGCGCGCGCGGTGTACGCGATCGTGTGTCCGCCGATCGTGATCGAGTGATGCGTCACCGCATCCTTCGCGGCGGGGGGAATCGCCGGCTTTGCCGGCTTGGGTGCGGCCGCGAGGAGCATGGCGGCAGCGATGCATGCGCCGAGTGCGCGATGGATCATCTTCATCATCTGCCTCCTAGCGTCCGAGCACGCTGTCGTACCAGCGCGCTAAATCGGCCTTGTATTGCGCCAAGGCCGGGGTGCTCAAATAGATCATGTGTCCCGCCGGGTAGAACCCGAAGCTGATGTTGTTCTGGAGCGACGACGCGATGTTGAGGTGTTCGAGTGTATACTGCGTCGCGAAGAACGGCGTCGCGAAGTCGTAGTAGCCGTTCGCCGAAAAGACGTGCAGACGCGGGTTCTGCGTCATCGCGTCGGCGAGATCGGGCGCGACGTTGGTCGGATACTGACCGTTGTGCGCGAAGTCCCACGACTTACCCTCGCCGTAGATGATCCCGTAGATGTTGGCGCGATACGGAATCGGCGGATTGTACTTGAGGTCTTCGCGCAGATACTGATTGATCGCGGTCGTGTACGGCGCATCGATCGAGGAGTCGGTGGGATCCCACTGCGGACCTTCGTAGCTCGCGCGGTCGGTCGTCGTGGTGGTGTAACGCGAGTCCAGGCGTCCGAAAACTTCGCCCTCGGGGCGCAAGAGTTCCGACTGGTAGCGCGTGTACGGAATACGCAGGTTCGACTCGCGCACGTACTCGGGCGAGACGCCGAGATACCGGCTGAGTTTGCGCACGACGTCGTTACGTTCCGAAGCGGAGATCTTGTCACCGCGATAGAGCGCGTCGAGGTACTCGCCGAGCGCGAAGTCGTCAACCTCTTTCACGAAGGTGCCGAGGTCGGCGGGAGCGTTCGCCACCTTGTGGTGATACCACGCGGTCGCCGCTTCGGTCGGCAGGTAGAGCACGTACGGCCAGTCGCCGCCGCCGATCGGATTGCCGCTCGTGAAGTCGAGTCCGAAATTCAGGATGGACGACTGCAGCACCACGCCGTTGAGCGCGACGCCGTGGTTGAGCAGATAGTCGGAGAGCGCGGCCGAGCGCGTGGTGCCGTAGCTCTCGCCGAAAAGAAACTTCGGCGAATTCCAGCGCCCGAACTGACTGATGTAGTTTTCGATAAACTGCCCGAATGCCGCGACGTCTTGATCGACGCCGAAGTAGAGGCGCTCTTTGCCCGGCATGTTGCGGCCAAAACCGGAGTCGGGCATATCGATGAAGACGAGATCGCTCTTGTCGAGCAGGCTGTACGGATTGTCTTCGATGCGGTACGGCGGCGGTCCCGAGGCTTGGCCGTCGGCCGCGAGTACGCGCACCGGGCCGACCGAACCCATACGCAGCCACATCGTCGAACTGCCCGGTCCGCCGTTGTAGAGGAACGTCACCGGCTGCGTCATCGGATTGGCGCCGTCAACGGTGTACGCCGTGTAGAAAACGCGCGCGGTCGGAACGTTCTGCTGGTCGTGCAGCGTGATCAGGCCGGCGCGCGCGGTGTAGTGAATCGGTTTGCCGTCGATCGTCACGACGTGCTCGGTCACCGAATCGGGAAAGACGCCGGGTTCGCTCGGAGCGGCCGTCGGCGGCGAGGGTGCTTTGGGCGCTTCGCTAGCGGCGCGAACGGGCGCGACCGTAGCGGCGAGCGCGGCGAGCATCAGGAGAGATAGCGCACGCTTCATCCAGCGGAAATCGTGCGCGCCGTCGCCCGCTTCCTTCAGGCCACGATTATGGCATCTTTTGCGATCGGCGCGTCGTCGGGCACGACCAAGGCTTCTTCGGCGCCGACCTCGTTCGGTACGAAGAGGCGCGTGAGGTGCCCGCGCGCGCAGCGGATCTCAACCGTCATCTCTTCGGGAATCTCGTTCTCGGCAAAGCCGACGGCTTCGCCCGCGTCGTCAACGAGGAACGAGCGAGCGCCGGCGGAGGCGAGCCGTTCGCCGCACTCCGCGCAGGCGAGATCACGAAGATGAACGAGCGCGAGAAACGGCATGCTCCGCTCCGATCGGCTGATAGAGTTCGTTCTTGAGCCGGCCGACGGCACGTTCGATCTGCTCGAGATACGGCAGCATCGAGCCTTTGATCTTACGCAGGCGTTCTTCGCCCTGGGGCGTGATCGCGTAGACGCGCCGCGAACGCTTGGTGGGGTGATCCCACGAGGCGGTAACGAAACCGCGTTCCTCCAGTCGGCGCAGCAACGGGTAGATTTTGTTGGTGTTAACCGCGACGAGATCGCCGCAGATGGTCTCGATTCGCTGCATCAGGCCGTAACCGTGATCCGGCTGCTCTTGGATAAGGTGAAGCAGTAGCACCGGGAAGACGGTCTTGCTTTTGATCGGCCCGCGCAAGACCTCGTCGACGCGACGGGAGAGTGCACCAGTTGTCATGGGATCCTTCTACGCGTGGGAATGCTCGTGCAAATCGACGGAGTACGCGCGATTGATCACATCCCGGTAGCGATCCTCGACGACGCGGCGTTTGATCTTCATGGCGGGCGAGAGTTCGCCGTTCTCGACGCTGAACTCGCGCGCGATCACGATGACGCGGCGAATCTGCTCGTACGACGCGAGGTCGGATGTCCGTCGGCGAACTTCGGTCGTGACGAAGTCGCGAACGTCGTCGCGCTGGGCGAGTTCGTCCGGCGTCAGCTGAGGGAGCTTGAGCTCGACGCGCAGCAGATCCCAGTTCGGGCACACGAGCGCTGCGGGATGCGGGCGGCCGTCGCCGATCACCATCGCCTGCGCGACGAACATCGAGCGCTTGATCGCGCTCTCGACGCGCGACGGCGCGACGTACTTGCCGGTTGCGGTCTTGAAGACTTCCTTTTTGCGATCGGTGATGCGGAGATAGCCGTTGGCGTCGATCTCGCCGATGTCGCCGGTATGGAACCATCCGTCCACGATCGCTTCCGCGGTCGATTCCGGCTCGAGGTAGTACCCGTGCATCACGTTGCGCCCGCGCACCAGGATCTCGCCGTCGGGAGCGATCTTGATCTCGCACCCCGGAATCGCTTTGCCCACCGCGCCGAAGCGATTGTCGCCCTCGCGACTCGTCGAGACGACCGGTGAGGTTTCGGTGAGGCCGTAGCCCTGCATGATCGGCACGCCCATGCCGAGGAACGTCATCGCCACATCCACGTGGAGTGCGGCGCTGCCGCTCAGCAGATTCGTCGCGCGGTCGAGCCCGAGGCGCGCACGCACCTTGTCGAGCACCAGTCGCTTGGCGAGACCGTATTGCAGCTTCGCGAGCACGCTCGCGCCCGAACCGAAGACCTCTTGGCGCATGTACTCGCGGCCGACCGCGAGCGCCCACGGCACGAGCTTCGCCTGCAGGCCGCCCGCTTTGAGCGCCTGCCCTTTGACACCCGCGAGCACGCGGTCGAAGATGCGCGGCACGGCGGTCATCACCGTGGGACGCACCGCGCGCAGATCTTCGACGAGATCGTTCGGATCGTGGCAGATGTTGTAGCGCATCCCCGCGAGCAGGTAGATGTAGATCATCGTGTGCTCGTAGATGTGCGAGTACGGCAACACGGAGAGCACGTCGGCGCCCTTGTGAAACTCTTGCAGCCCGTACTCGAGCGAGGACTGCGCGTCGAAGCCAAGATTGTCGTGCGAGAGCATGACGCCCTTCGGCACGCCGGTCGTGCCGGAGGTATAGATCAGCACGGCCAGCTCGTCGGGATCGAGTTCGGCCTCGTAGCGTTCGGGAAGGTCGGGATGCGCTTCGCGAATTGCGGCGCCGCGTCGTTCGAATGCGGCGAGCGAGTCGTCGCCTTCGGACTCGAACACGACGACCGGCGGCAACTGCATCCGCGCGTCGTGCAGCCGAGCGATCGTTTCGTGCGAGTCCACGAAGAGCAGCTTGGCGTCGGAATGCTTGAGGATGTACTCGGTGTGATCCAGCGCTTGCGTCGGATAGATCGGCACCACGACGCACCCGGCGAAGAACGTGGCGAAATCGCAGATCACCCAATCGACGCAATCGTGCGCGATGAGTGCGACGCGGTCGCCGTGCTGCAGACCGAGGTCGCGAATCGCGCAGGCAGTGTGCTCGACCCGTTCGAGCAGGCGCTCGGATGATAGGGCGGTCCACGTGCCGGCGACTCGTTCGACCAGCACCTCGGCGCGCGGCTCCGCGAGCGCGCGTCGGATCAGATGAGGAAGCGTTTCTTTCGAGGGCAGCTCAGCCGGCATGAGCGTCGTTTCGCCAGGCCGGTCATTGATCATTCTATCAGATACGAAGGTAGGAGCTCGCGCGATCGAGACGACTCGGCGTCATCCCAGAGACGTCGAGCAGCTCGTCGAGCGAGCCGTAGGGCCCCTCGCGCTCGCGCAGCGCCACGATGCGCTCGGCGAGCATGCGCCCGATACCGGGAACACGCTCCAGCGTCGGCGCGTCGGCGATGTTAAGATTGACGACTTCGGTTACTTTTTTGCTCGCGCGCGGCGTGCGGTGCGTGCCGCGCCGTGCACGGGTCGGCGCTGGGCTCTCGCCGATGCGCGGGACCCGCACCTCGTCACCGTCGGCGACGCGGGCGGCGAGATTGACGGCGGCCGGGTCGGCGTCGCCCGTAAGCCCGCCCGCGGCGCGAACCGCGTCGTCAACGCGGGAGGCCGCGCGAAGCCGGTAGAGCCCGGGACGCCGGACGGCTCCGACCACGTACACGAGTGCGGCGACGGTCGGCGCCCCGTGTCGAGCCGTGCGCGGGAGCTCGGGAGGCGGCGACGATACGCTGAGCGCCGCGGGATGCGGCGCGGGGTGCCAGATGGCCACGACGGCGACCAGCAGCACGGCGGCGACGAGGAGATAACGCGACATACCCACCCTTCACGCGCACCGCTCCGACCGGAAAGGTGGCGAAGGCTCCCGTGGGCGATTACCATCCCTCTTATGGCCGAGACCTACGATTTCGCAACGATCGAACGCACCTGGCAAGAGCGCTGGGAGCGCGACGGCATCTACCGCGCGCTCGACACGGACCCGCGTCCGAAGTACTACGTGCTCGAGATGCTGCCGTACCCGTCGGGCGATCTGCACGTAGGCCACGCCAAGAACTACACGATCGGCGATGCGGTCGCACGCTCCATGCGCATGCTCGGCTACAACGTGCTGCACCCGATGGGCTGGGACGCCTTCGGCCTTCCGGCCGAGAACGCCGCGATCCAGCGCGGCATCGATCCCGCATCGTGGACGCGTTCGAACATCGCGAACATGCAACGCCAGATTCGCTTGATGGGCACGAGCTACGATTGGACGCGCGAGATCGCCACGTGCGAGCCCGAGTACTATCGCTGGAATCAATGGATCTTCTTGCGTCTCTACGAGAAGGGGCTCGCCTACAAGCGCGAGGCGCCGGTCAACTGGTGTCCGCACGATCAAACCGTACTCGCGAACGAGCAGGTGATCGATGGGCGCTGCTGGCGTTGCAACAACGCGGTCGAGCGGCGCAACCTCTCGCAGTGGTTCCTTAAAATCACCGCGTACGGCGACCGCTTGCTCAGCGATTTAGACGGGCTCGACGGTTGGCCGGAGCGCACGCAGCTCATGCAGCGCAACTGGATCGGCCGCAGCGAAGGCACGCAGTTTGCGTTCGCCGTTGACGGCGCCGACGCCAAGATCGACGTCTTCACGACGCGCGTGGACACGGTGTACGGCGTGACGTTCCTCGCGATCGCCCCGGAGCATCCGGTGGTCGCGACGCTCAAAGGCATCATCTCGGCCAAGCAGAGCGCGGCGATCGATGCGTTCGCCGAGAGCCTGCGTTCGAAATCCGAACTCGAGCGCACGAGTCTGCTCGAGAAGGACGGCTTCTTCACCGGGGCCTACGCCGTGAATCCGCTCTCGCACGAGCGCGTGCCGATCTGGGTGACGAACTACGTGCTCGCCGAGTACGGCACGGGCGCGGTGATGGGCGTGCCCGCGCACGACGAGCGCGACTTCGACTTCGCCAAGAAGCACGCGCTGCCGATCGCGCAGGTGATCGCCGCGCCGGGCACCGAGGTGGATGCACCGCTCGAAGCCGCGTTCGTCGAAGACGGGCGCCTGATCGCGAGCGGTGATTATAGTGGGATGTCGAGCGAGCGCGCACGCGGCGCGATCGCGGAGCGCTTGAGCGCGATGGGCATCGGCGGCAAGACGGTGAATTTCCGCTTCCGCGACTGGCTCGTCTCGCGTCAACGCTACTGGGGCACGCCCATTCCGATCGTGTACTGCGATGCATGCGGCGAAGTGCCCGTGCCCGACGCGCAACTGCCGATTCTCTTGCCCGCCGACGTGCCGATCACGGGCGAGGGTTCGCCGCTCGCGCGCGACGCGGCGTTCATCAATACGACGTGTCCCACGTGCGGCGGAGCCGCGCGGCGCGAGAGCGACACGATGGACACGTTCTTCGAATCGTCGTGGTACTATCTGCGCTACCTCGATCCGAAGAACGACGCGCTTCCGTGGTCGCCCGAGCGCGCGAAGCGTTGGATGAACGTGGATCAGTACATCGGCGGCGCCGAGCACGCGGTGCTGCACCTGCTCTACTCGCGCTTCTTCTACAAGTTCTTCCGCGATATGGGCTGGGTCGAGGGGCGCGACGAGCCCTTCGAGCGCCTCTTTCACCAGGGCATGGTGCTCTACAACGGCGAGAAGATGTCGAAGTCGCGCGGCAACGTCGTCGGCATCGACGAGACCGCGCAGAAGAACGGCGTGGACGCGATGCGCCTCTTCTTGCTCTACGTCACGCCGCCGGAAGACACGAGCGACTGGACCGACGAAGGCATCAGCGGCCGCGTGCGTTTTCTCAACCGCGTGTGGCGCGCGTGCGAACCGCACCTCGAAAAGGCCAAGCGCATCTCGCCGCGCGAGCTGCCGCCGACGGAGAGTTCCGACGAGAAGGCGCTGGTGCGCGCGGTGCACGTGGTGGCGAAGTCGGCGATTGACGAGGTCGCCTCGCGACGCTTTCACTTCAATACCACGATCGCGAAGCTCGACGAATTGGTGAACGCGATGACCGGCGCGGCGCAGAAATCGCCGGATTCACCCGCGTATCTGTACGCGGTGCACGCGTTGCCGCTCTTGCTCGCGCCGTATGCGCCGCACATCGCCGACGAGCTGTGGTCGCGCCTCGGCCACGCGACGAGCGTCCACCTGGAACGGGTGATCGAACCCGACGACGCCGCGCTCGCGGTGGACGAGATCACGCTCGTGGTACAGGTGAACGGGAAGATTCGCGCGCGCATCGCGGCACAGCCCGGCATCGCCGAAGCGGCGGCGTTCGCGCTCGCCGAGGGCGACGCGAACGTGCAGGCGCAGCTCGCCGGCAAGGAGATCCGCAAGCGGATCTACGTGCCGGACAAGCTGGTCAACATCGTCGTTGGCTAGGCGAGTTTTTCGAAGTACTCGTAGGTCTCGCGCATACCGTCTAAGAGCTTGGTCTGGGGAACCCAGCCGAGCTCTTGTTTTGCGAGCGCCGGATCGAACTGCGCGTCGCGCGCGTCGCCCGCGCGCTTCGGCCCGTGGGTCAGGGGCGCTTCGAACCCGCTGATCTCGACGAGCGCGCGATACACGTCGTTCACGCTCGTCTTCACGTTGGTGCCGATGCAGTAGCAATTGCCGCTGCCCGCGTCGAGCGCACGCAGATTCGCCTGCGCGACGTCTTTGACGAAGACGTAATCGCGCGTCTGCTCGCCGTCCCAATCGATGCGCACGCCTTCGCGCTTCAAGAACTTGCCGATGAAGATGGAGATCACGCCGGCCTCGCCGTTGGGATCCTGGCGCGGACCGTACACGTTGCCGTAGCGTAGCGCGGTGAAGTCGAGCCCCTTCTCCGCTTTATAGAAGCGCAGATAGTGCTCGGCGACCATCTTCGTGATGCCGTAGGGCGAGGTGGGATGCTGCGGCGTTCGTTCGGTGATCGGAAAGCGCTCGGGCGTGCCGAAGGTCGCGCCGCTCGAAGCGAAGATCACTTTCTTTACGCCGGTCTTCACCGCCGCGTCGAGCACGTTGAGCAAGCCGATCACGTTGACCTCGGCGTCGAACTTGGGATCGCGCGCGGAGATGGCGACCGAGTGCTGCGCCGCGTGATGGCTCACGATGTCGGGCCGAAACTCTTGCATGACGCGCGCCACGCCCTCGTCGCGGATGTCCATGTGCATGAAGCTCGCGCGATCCGGCACGTTCGCGCGGCGACCGCCGCCGTGCTCCCAGAGCGAGTCGAGCACGAGCACATCATGCCCCGCCGCGAGATACGCGTCGGTGATATGCGATCCGATGAAGCCGGCCCCGCCGGTAATGACAATGCGCACTCGATTTCCTTTCCCTAGTTCCAATCGCGCGACGTCGCAGAGACGCTATGTGGCGCGCTCGCTCGTCGTTTGGGTCGCGGTCGCGAGCGTGCTCGGCGCGCTCGCTGTCCTTCCGCTCGCATGGCCCGACCGCGCTTGCGTCGTCGCAGCACTCGTCGGCGGGGCATTCATGCTCGCGCGCGGGTCGAGCGAGAATCGCCTCGTTCGCGCGGCCGCGGCGGCGGCCCTCGTTCTCTCCGCCCTCTACACCACAGTCCGCCTGTACGCCGACCAACCGCTCGCGGAGACGCGCACGATGCGCTTTGCCGGCACGGTACTCGGGGAGCGCGCGGGTGACGGCGCACTGCACACCTACATCTTCGCCATCGCCGACGGCCCGCGGGTGCTGGTGTCCACGACCGCGGCGCTCGCGCCCGGCGAGCGCGCGATCGTGCGCGGACGCATCGAACCGCTCGACGACGCGCGCAATCCCGGCGAGCCGAGCGAACGCAGCATCGAGCGCGAGGCACGCATCGCCGGGCGCATTGCGAGTGCGAGCGTACTCTCCGTCGAGCGCGCGACGGCGAACGATCCGGCCTCGCTCCTCGCCGTGATGCGGGCGCGCGCACTCGGCGAATTGCGAGCGCGCCTCGGCGATCCCGACGCCGAGATCGTGGCGGGCGAACTCTGGGGCGAACGCGCCGCGATGCCGCCCGACCTGCGAAGCGAATTTCAAACCACCGGCACGGTGCACGTGCTCGTCACCGCGGGACTGCACGTCGGGCTGGTCGCCGCGGCGGTGCTCGCGCTGGGCGTGCGCCTCACCGTACCGCGCGCGCTTACCTGCGGCCTTGCGATCGCGGCCGCGTGGGCCTTCGCGCTCTTCAGCGGCGCGGCGCTACCCGCGCTACGCGCGGCGACGATGACGAGCGCCATCCTCGGCGCACGCGCGTTTGGCCGTGCATCATGTTCGTGGAACGCGCTCGCGCTCGCCGCGCTCGTGATCGTTGGGCTCGATCCGCAGAGCGTGGTGTCCGCGTCGTTTTGGCTCTCGTTCGCGTGCGTCGGCGCGGCATTCGCGCTCGCCCGGCCGATTGAGGAGTACGTTGCGCCGTGGATCGGTTCGATGCGTGCGCGCGAAGCGATCGCCATGACGGCCGCAACGCAACTCGGAACGTGGCCGATCGGTGCGGCGATCTTTTTGCGCTTTTCACCGTACGCGCTGCTCGCGAACGTCGCCGTGGTGCCACTCGTGCCGCTCACGATGCTGCTCGGCGCGATCGAGCTCGGCTGCGCCTGGCTGCCACCGCTCGCGCAGGCGATCGCCAACCTCAACGGCTGGCTCCTCGCCTGGACGATCGGTGTGGTAGATCTTCTAGCACGCGCGCCCGCCGCGAGCGTACCGATGACGCCCGCCCCGACCTGGGCCATCGCCGCGTACGAGGCGGCGCTGCTCGCGTTCGCACCGCTCGCGCGACGCGGCGGAGCGAGTGTTGCCTGCGGCGCGCTCCTGCTCGCAACTTCGTGGGTGCTCGCGCCGCCGCGATCGCCCGACGGATTGCTGCGCGTTACCGTGCTCGACGTGGGGCAAGCCGACGGCATCGTCATCCAGACGCCCGCGCGGCATACAATCGTGGTGGATGCGGGCGGGCGCCTCGAGCGCGGAGCGCAGGGCGGCGGCTCGGTCGCCGAGCGCGTCGGCGAGCGCATCGTGGTGCCGTTTCTGTTGAGGCAAGGCATCCATACGGTGGACGCGCTCATCATCTCGCATCCGCACGGCGATCACGTCGGCGGCTGCGCGCCGGTGCTGCGTACGATTCGCGTCGCCGAAATAGCCGACAGCGGGCAGACGTATGGCGGCCACGCGTATCACGATTGCCTCGACACGGCCCGCGCGGATCGAGTGCCGGTTGTGTACCCGCGTGCAGGCGACGTGTGGCGCACGAAGGACGGGGTGACGCTCACGTTCATCGGACCGTCGCTCCCGTTCATCGGCGGCAAGAATGCGATCAATGATAATTCGATTGCATTCTTGCTGCAGTATCGCTCGTTTCGGATGTTGTTTACCGGCGACGCCGGCGTCGCCGCGGAACAACGCTTCCTCGGCGAAGACATCGACCTCGCAGCGAACGTTCTCAAGGTCGGGCATCATGGCTCCGCCTACAGTTCGTCGCCCGCGTTCATCGCCGCGGTGCATCCGCGTTACGCGCTCATCTCTGTCGGCAGGCACAATCTCTTCGGACATCCCGCACCATCGACTCTGGCTCGCCTATACTCGTTTGGCGTGCAGTCGTTTCGAACCGATCGCGATGGAGCGCTCTCCATCGAAACCGACGGCATCTCGCCCGCGAACGCCGTGCCGCGGAGAATCATCGGTCACGATTCGCGCCCCCACCGCGTTGCCGAACCATGAAAGCTGCTCTTTGGGTGCGTGCCGCTTTTGGCGTTGCCGTGATAGGCTTTAGCGCACTCGATTTGCGATGGCACGACGCGGCCACGTGGCAATCGCTCTACGCGTTCGAAAGTTCCGCGATCGGAAGCGGCGCCGCGAACGCCCTGATGGGCCTGGCGATACTCGGCGGCGTCGGGCTCGTGATTCCGCGGGTCGCGCGACACGCGGCGATGCTGCTCGTGATCGTGTTTGGAGTGTTCGCGATCGCGTGTCTGCCGGCGATTCTCGCCGCGCCCACACACTTCGATCCGTACGACGGGCTCTTCGAACAGGTCGCCGCGCTCTCGGGAGCGGTCGCGCTTCGCTTTGGGTACGGCGCGCCTTCGCGGATCGGCTTCGGCGCGTGTGCGGCAGTCTTCGCGCTCGCGCAAGTCATCTATCTCGCATCGACCGCCGCGCTCGTTCCCGCATGGATTCCGCCGAACGGCACGACGTGGGCAATCGCCACGACCATAGCCTTCGCGCTCGCGGCAACGGCCATTCTTGCCGATCGCCGCGCGCGCGCCGCGCTCGGGTTCACCGCGCTGATGCTCGGGATCTTCGGCGCGCTGGTCTGGGTACCGCATATCGCGATGCGTCCGGATGCGCACCTGAATTGGTCCGAAGGCGCATTGACGCTGCTGATCCTCGGCGGTTTCGTCGCCGGCTACGGAGCGCGACGCGGAACGAGGCGGAACGGCAGCAGCGATCCGCGATAGGTCCCCTGACCGACGATGACGCCGCTGCGATTGACGGCATACGCGCACGTCAGATGCCACCCCGATCCCGGCGCGATCAGGGCGTTGAGATTCTGCATCTTCTTGTCGACCCAACGCACCGCGTCATCACCCGCGCAGCCCACGATCACGCCGCGGTCGTTGACGCCGTAGGCAAAGCTATCGTCGGAGCTCGAACGCCCGATGTCGGTCATGCGACCGTCGTACCACATCCATGCGTGGCTTGGGCCACTCACGCGCGTCCATTTCGGCCCCGATTTCGTTCCCGAGTAGCCCACGACGGTGCCGTCTTCGGCGATCGCCGTCGCATAGGTGTTCGGGTAGCCGGGCAACGCGCCGAGATCGCGCATGTGCTGGCCGCCGCTCGAAAACGTCGCGAGGAATGCGTGGATGACGTACGCGTTCGTATCGGGGCAATACATCGGCTCCGTCGGCCCGTCCATGCCGACGCGCTGCTCGCCGCATTGCACCTGACCGACGGGCGGCGTATCGATCGTCGTTCCGCCGACCACGCGCCCCTCGTTGTCGATGGCGCTCGCGCGCGTGCCGTTGTACTCGGGGCGATGCGAGAGCGGTTGGATTTGAATCTGCGTGCCGTCCGCGTAGCGCACGAACCCGCGATAGCCGTCGATCCCGACCATCGTTCCGGCGTCGTTGATCCCGTCAACCTGGTACGAGCACTCACCGTCCTTGCGCACGAGGCGCGTCTTGGTATCGAAGACGGCGGCGGTCATGAACTCGAGCCCGCTCATCGAACACGGAAAATACCCGCCGTCGCTTCCGGCCGCGACGCCATCGCGGTTGATCGCCTTCGCGCGCGATTGATAGTTGTCGCCGAGATAGAAGTACTGAATCGCCGCGTAGCGTTTGAGATGGCCGTCGTGCCAAACGAATGCCGCGCCATCGAGTTGCCCCGCGACGTCTCCGGCCGCGTTCACCGCATAGGCTGCGCCCGAACCATCGGTCGCGATCGCCCGCACCCGATAGACCGGCGTCGCGGCCCGCGACGCCGCAGTCGCCATCGCGGCAACGGCAAGGACCGATACGATCGTACGTTTCATCGCCTTCTCTCAGCGGTTCGGATGCGGTGGATAGCGCTCGGGGATGCGTTCGACAAGCAAGGGGTGTTCGAGCGGCGATCGCGTGGCGATAAAGATCGCGCGATGCTGTCCGCGCTCGAGATCCGCTTCGCGCCAATCTTCGCGATAGCGGTCGTACAGTGGCTGTTCGAGCGGCATGTAAACGTGCGGGAACGCTTGCTTGAGGCGGTTGAAGACCCACGGCCGGCTCGGGATGCAGGCGCGACCATCGAGCGATCCGCCCGGATCCACGCTGTCCAGCGAACGAAACTCGATCGTATCGCGGTTTCGGTTCTCGCCCGAGTGCGTACCGCATTCGACGAGCAGAAGTTCGCCGCAGAGGGCTCCGATCGTCTCGAGCAACGACTCGGGATCGCCGGTGAGATTCAACACTTGCAGGCAGACCACCACATCGTGCACGCCGACGCCGTGCGTGACGAGCGATGCGGCATCGCTCTCCACGATTCGCAATCGGTCCGACGGCCAGAGCGGCTCTTCGGCTAGCCGTTCGCGAAAGCAGGCGACGTTTTCAGCACGCGGCTCGGTGCTCGTTACCGTGCAGCCGCGGTCGAGAAAGAACGACGTGAAGTTGCCGATCCCCGCGCCGACTTCGAGCACGGATCGTCCGGCGATCGGCAGATCCAGGCGAGCGAGATGCTCCACGCAGCGCAGTGTGCTCCGCAGGTACGACAGGCGGTGAAAGATGCGCTCGGGCGGGATCATCGGGCCACCCTACGAGACATACCGGTCGCGACCGTCGGATTTTGCGCGGTAGAGGCGTTCGTCGGCCGCCACGACGAGCGTGGGCGTAACGTCCGGCGCCGGATGCGCGGTCGTCACCCCGACACTCACGGTCACGCGTCCGAATTGCGACGTGCGGTGCGGGATGTCGAGCGCGCGAATGCTCCGCACGATCTCCTGGGCAATCTCCGCGGCGCCCGCCGCATCGGTCTCGGGCAGCAGCATTGCGAACTCCTCGCCGCCGTAGCGCGCGCACAGATCCGAGGGACGCGTGGCACACGACGCGATCGTACCGGCGATCGCCCGCAGGCACGCATCACCGCGCACGTGTCCGTAGGTATCGTTGTAGCGTTTGAAGTGATCCACATCCACCATCAGCAACGAAAGCGGGGCCGCAATTCGCGCGCAGCGGCCCCACTCGCGCATCAACGCTTCGTCGAACGCCCGCCGATTGGCGATTCCGGTCACCGCGTCGGTCAGCGCGCTTGCCTGCACGATCTCGCGCTCTTGACGCTCGTGTTCGTGTGCGAGGATCGTTCGCCGGAGACGATACGCAAGCGCACCGAAGAGCAGCCATCCTTCGACCGCTTGCCCCGTCAACAGCAAGACGAAGTCGCGGTAGAGGTGCGGCGCGCCGGCAACCACGCTCGAGTACCCGGTGAGCGCCGCCACGGCCGATACGAGGCCATTCGAGATGACGAAGAAGCGTGCCGCAACGCTCCCGGTGCGAAGCGCGACCACACCGAGCGCAAATACGGCGACCGTCAAGAGCACGAGCGTCCACACGAAGAATTCCGGAGCCGCCATCGAGCCGAAGTGCGCGCTCGGCGTAACGTAGATGACGAACGCCGCGATGACCAGGAGCGGAATCGCGACCGCCATGATGATGCGATCCGCTACGGGGGCGATGCGTTTGGTGTTGAGAAACGACCGGGCGAAGGCGAGCAGAAGAAATGCTTCGAGCAGCACCGTCGTACCCTGAACCAGTTGGTCGGGCAGCGAGAGATTCGGCCAGAGAAACGCCCAGGCCGCGCGATGCTCGTAGGTTGCCGCAAAGAGCGCGTTGTTGAGCATCAGCGCCGAGTAGAGCGCGTACGAACGCTCGCGCACGAACGCGAAGACGAAGAGATTCGCCGCCGCGAGCGAGACGAAGATGCCGATGAAGAGCAACGCCGTCGAACTGAGCGCCGTCATCATCCGATCCGAAGCGCGCAACGCCTTCGGCCCGATGAGCGCGATGTCGGAGCGCGCGCGCGCTTCGTCGTCGAGGGCCAGCCGCAGATAATAGGGCGCGTGCGCCGCACCGTGCGGGAGCGCGATCGTCGGCAGCGCGTTCGGCATCGCGCGCTGCGCGACGGGAACGCGCATGCCGAAGCCCACGGTCACGTACGCGCGCTCGCCCGTCGGAACATAGTAGAGCTCCGCGTGGCCGACGCTCGGCGAAGCCTCCAAATACCACGTGCCCGCGGGGGGCGGATCGAAGCGCACCCAAACGACGGTCGGGCGGAAGGCCGTCGCCATTCCCGGCAACACGAGCCGGTCGCTAGAAACGAAGGCTAGGGCGCTCCGCGCTTGCGCGAGGCTCAGGGCTCCGCTCGGATCGATGGCCGCTTGCGCTCCGGGGATCGCGGCAAACGGAGCGAGCGCGGCCGCGGCGGCGCTCGCCACGCACGCGACGAGAAAACACGCCATCAAGCAGACGACCCGCACGCCGCTAGCGTTCGGCATCGGCGCGGCTAGAACTTGCGGTTGTGGATGCGATAGATGGCGCCGAGCACGAACGGAATCTCGGTCAGCGAGAAACGCTCGTCGGCGCCGATCGCGAGCGTATAGCGCTGCGGCTCGGAGCCGCCGCGCATCGTTACGTCCACGGTGTAGTCGCCCGGCGCGAGGTGGAGGTTCGCCGTGGGGCTGCTGAGATAGTGCACGCGCGAGAACGGCTCGTCGAACTGTACCGGCGCACGCAGATCGAGCTGCTTCACGACGTGCCCCGCGCGATCGGCGAGCACCGCGACCGGCCGTGCGGGATTCGCCGCGTCGCGCGCGTCGAGCAGGAGACTCGCCGGAATCTCGGCCGGTTTGATCACGGTGAAAACATAGCGATCGGTCTCGCCGGGAGCGAGATCACCGTAATAGGCCCACGACTTCGTCGGATCGGGGACCGTTATGGGATGCTCGGCTCCGCGCGGCGAGCAGGCAAAGCGCGGGTCGTGCGCGCAGGCGGTTCCGGCCGAGAAGACGCCGACAACGAACGTCACTACGAGTACCGCGAACGCGATGGCGATCATGCGTCGTATCACGCGGGGCAACTTCGCGCTACCATGAGACTTGCCTGGTCTCTCGATCCGAGAGGAGCGGTATGGCGGCGACGAACGACGACGATGGCGCGAACGCCGGACTTACCGGCGACGAGGCCGCGCGGCGACTGCGCGAGGGTGGGCCGAACGAACTTCCGCTCGCGCGCGCCGGTGCGCTTGCGATCCTCACGCGCCAGTTCGCGAATCCGTTCTTGCTGTTGCTGCTCGGCACCGCGCTTCTCTCGCTGATCCTGCGCGACCGCTCCGATGCGGCGATTATTCTCGCGATCGTCGGGTTGAGCGTAGCCTTGAGCTTCTCGAACGACTATCGCTCCGCACGGGCAGTCGAAGACCTGCGCGCCCGCGTGCGTCGCCGCGCGGTCGTCACGCGCGACGGCGTGCGGCGCGAGATCGACGTGCGCGAGCTCGTTCCGGGTGACCGCATCGCGCTTGCGGCGGGCGACGTGGTGCCCGCCGACGCGCGCGTCGTCGAAGCGACGCACTTTGCCTGCGACGAGGCGTCACTCACCGGCGAGTCGTTGCCGAACGAGAAGGAGGTGCAGGCGAGCATCTACCTCGGCACCGTCGTCGCGAGCGGCATGGCGAGTGCGGTCGTCACCGCGACCGGCCGCGCAACGCAATTCGGCGGGATCGCGCGCGAACTCGCGCATCCGCCGCCCGAGACCGCCTTCGAACGCGGGCTGCACGACTTCTCGCTGCTGCTCGTGCGCGTGACGACCGTGCTCGCCGCCGCGATCTTCGCGCTCAACGCGCTTCTCCGACACTCGACCCTCGAGTCGTTCCTCTTCGCGCTCGCGATCGCCATCGGACTCACGCCGCAACTGCTCCCGGCGATCGTGACCGTCAGCCTCTCGGCGGGAGCGCGTTCGCTCGCAAAGCGCGGCGTGATCGTCAAGCGTCTCGTGAGCATCGAAGACCTTGGAAACGTCGAGGTGCTCTTCACCGATAAGACCGGAACGCTCACCGAGGGTGCGATCCGATTTCACGATGCGCTCTCGCTCGACGCGAGTTCGGCATCCGAGGTATGCGCACTCGCTCTGCTCTGTAACGACGCGATCGTTCGCGACGGGAGCGTGGTGAGCGGCAATGCGCTCGACACCGCGCTTTGGAGCGCCGCATCGCCCTCGACGCGCGAAGGCGCGCGCGCCTATCGCGTGCTCGCGCGCCTGCCGTTCGCGTACGATGCTCAGATTTCCGCGGTACGCGTCCTCGCACCCGACGGGCGCACGCTGCTCGTCGTGAAGGGTTCGCCCGAAGCCATCTTCGCGCGCTGCGGCGCAGTCGGTCCGGCCGAAACGTCGGCCCGCGATCGGGCGCTTGCCGACGGCGCGCGCGTCCTCGCGCTTGCGATCGCACCGAGCGCGGACGGCAAGCCGCTCGCGCTCGACGAGATACGCAACCTCACGCCCGCCGCACTGCTGCGCTTTAGCGACGAGCCGAAGAGCGATGCCGCTGCGAGCATAGCCCGCCTCGACGCGCTCGGCATCGCGATCAAAATCGTCACGGGCGATAGCCCCGTCACCGCTCGCACGATTTGCGAACGCATCGGCATCGACGTGCGCGAGGTGCTGACCGGAACCGCGCTCGATACGATGGACGACGCGGCCCTGCGCGCGGCTCTCGAACGCACGACGATCTTCGCGCGCGTCACCCCCGCTCAGAAAGCGCGGATCATCCGCGCGCAACGCGAAGCGGGCTGCGACGTCGGCTTTCTTGGTGACGGCGTCAACGACGCGAGCGGCCTCCACGAAGCCGACGTCGGCATCTCGGTCGATTCGGCCGTCGACGTTGCGAAAGACGCCGCCGACATCGTGCTGATGGAAAAGGATCTCGGCGTTCTCGCCGACGGCGTCATCGAGGGTCGGCGCATCTTCACCAACACGATCAAATACGTGCTGATGGGCACCTCGTCCAACTTCGGCAATATGTTCAGCGCGGCGGGCGCGTCGCTCTTCTTACGCTTCTTGCCGATGCTGCCGTCGCAGATCCTCTTGAACAACCTGCTCTACGACGCGAGCGAGATGGCGATACCGACCGATCGGGTGGACACCGAACAATTACAGCGGCCGGCACGCTGGAGCGCTCCGTTCATCCGGCGCTTCATGCTGATCTTCGGTCCCATCTCGTCGCTCTTCGATTTCGCGACGTTCGGCGTGATGCTCGCTTATTTTCACGCGCACGCGCCGCTCTTTCGCAGCGGTTGGTTCGTCGAATCGCTCGCGACGCAGTCGCTCGCCATCTTCGTCATCCGCACGCGCCGGGTACCGTTCTTGCGCAGCCGACCGAGCGCCGCGCTGACGGTCGCCACGCTCGCCATCGTGGCGCTGGGAGCCGCGATACCCTACGTACCGTTCGCTCGTGCGCTCGGCTTCGCACCGCTGCCGCTTGCCTTCTTTGCGATCCTCGCCGGCACGATCGCGGCATACCTCGCGCTCCTCGAAGCGGCAAAAGCGTGGTTCTATCGTTCTTCTTCCGTTCGCAATGCGGCGCTATCGTACGAAGATGGCACGCATCACGATTCTTGACGGTCATCCCGACTCTTCACCAACGCATCTCGTGCACGCGCTCGCGGCCGCGTACGAAGATGCGCTGCGCTCGCTCGGTCACGAAGTTCGTCGCGTCGATCTCGCGCGTACCGACGTAACGTTCCTCCGCTCGCCCGATGACTTCATGCACGGCACGCCGAGCCCGCCGATTCGCGACGTCCAGCGCGATATCGCGTGGGCCGACCATCTCGCGATCTTCTATCCGCTCTGGATGGGCGACGCGCCCGCGCTCTTCAAAGCGCTCGTGGAGCAGGTCTTTCGTCCCGGCTTCGCCATGGCGTACTCGCAGACGCGCGCGTTTCCCACGCCGCTGCTCGCCGGAAAATCGGCGCGCATCGTCGTGACGATGGGCATGCCCGCGATCGTCTATCGCACGCTGCGTGGCGCGCACGCGTTGAAGAATCTCGAAGCGAATCTCGCGATGGTGGGCGTGGCGCCCGTTCGCACCACGCTCTTGGGCGGCGCGTTCGAACTGCCGCCACGCCGGGCGCGCCGGTGGCTCGGCGCGATGCGTGCGCTCGCGCGCCGCGATACCTGTCGCCGTAGCGGCCTGCCCGCCGCCGTCGTTGCCATCGGCGCCGCGAGCGCGCTCGCGACCGCCGCCTACGCGGCGTACGCCGCATCCACTTGGCTGCGCTACGGAACGAACGAGCCCGACGATACACTCCTCGCGGCGATTCTCCCGCGGTACGACGTTGCCGTGCGCAACCACGCGTTGGTCGCGAGTTCGGCGCGCGATGCGTTCGCGGCGATGCGCACGACCGAGCTCGAACGCTCGCCGCTCGTCCGCGCGCTCTTCCGCCTGCGCGAGATGCTGCTCGGAGCGCGGCACGTGTCGCTCGACGCGCCGCGGGGCCTGCTCGAGCGCATCGGCGCGCTCGGCTGGACGCTCGTCGCCGAAGAGCCCGAACGCGAACTCGTCTTCGCATCGGTCACGAAGCCGTGGCGCGGCGATGTCGCCTTCGTCGGCCTGCCGCGCGACGCGTTCGAACGCTTCGACGAGCCGGGGTTCGCGAAGATCGCCTTCTCACTTCGCGTGGAAGGCGACGATCCGCAGCGCTGCGTCGTGCGCTCCGAGACGCGCGTGCAAACGACCGACGCGCGAAGCCGCGCACGCTTTCGCCGCTACTGGGCGCTGCTCGCACCCGGCATCGAACTGATCCGCCTCGTGTTACTCCAGCAAATCAAATCCGAAGCCGAGACGCACGCGCGTGCTTACGAACCGAGCGCCTTGGCCGAGCGATCGCCGATCCAGCGGTAGAGCAGGAACGGCACGGCGATGAAGGCGATGCCGGCGAGGGCCGATGCGATCGGCGCGAAGCCGTCGCCGACGATCGCGAGCGGTTGCGACGGATCGGCAACGTGGATGAAGCCGCGCTGCGCGGCAACGATGATGCCCGCGTAGAGCACGCCCCAGATGCTCTCGCCCACGATCATGCCGGAGGCGATCAGCACGCCGAGACGCCGCGACGCTTCGGCGTTCGGACGCTTCTTCACCCACGCGTTGTAGATCGCGCCGAACACCGCACCGACCACCGCGGGCGCGGTCGCCGACGCGGGAAGGTAGATGCCGAGTCCGACCGCGAGCGGCGGCAGGCGGAAACGTTTGGTCATCGCCCCGATCTCGTCGAGCGCGATGATGACCGCACCGACGAGCGCACCGATGCCGATCAAGCTCCAGTCGATCTTCCCTTCGATCACGCCCTTCGCGAGCGTCGAGATGAGCGTCGCCTGCGGCGCGGGCAGCGCGTTAGCGCCGCCGCCGAAGCCGTAGGCGCTGTTGAGCGCGTTGAGCACCGGCGGAATGACGATCGCACCGAAGATCACGCCGACCATCAGCGCGACCTGCTGGCGCCACGGCGTCGCTCCGACCAATTGACCGGTCTTGAGATCTTGCAGGTTGTCGTTCGAAATCGTCGCGACGTTGATCAAGAGCGCGGTCACGAAGAGCGCGTAGGCGACGAGCGCGGGTTTGGCCGCGGGCGCCGCGTTACCGGCAAGCAGCACGAGCAAGAGCGCGGCACCGACGACCGAGAGAATCGCCATGCCGGAGACGGGCGAATTCGACGAACCGATGAGGCCCGCCATGTATCCGGTCGCGGTCGCGACGAGAAATCCGGCGAGGACGATATACACGAGCGCACCGAGCACGAGCGGCAGCATCATGCTCTGCAGCACGCCGCCGCTCAAGAAGGCGACGAGCAGAATCACCATCGGAATCAGGCAGACCGCCGAGATACCCGCCACCATGCCGATCGGGAGATCGCGTTCGGTGATCGGGAGCGACTGGTTGCCATCGGCCTTGCGGCGGCGCTGCGCGGCGAGCGCCGACGAGATGCCGCTCACCACGGGAGCGGTGAGCTTGCCGAGCGTCCAGATCGCGGCGACGCCGATCGCGCCCGCGCCGATGAAACGCACGTAGTGCGACCAGATCGCACCGGCGGCGTCGGCGGCCGGGCCCGCCATCGGATGCAAGGCCGTGAGGATCGGCACCGCGATACCCCATGCGATGACGAGCCCCGCGAAGATCGCGAGACCGACGGTAAGGCCGATCAGGTGTCCGGCGCCGATCAGCGCGAGCGACATCGAGAGCCCGATGCCCGTGGTCGAAGCCCCGGCGCGAAAATACGCGTCGAACTCCGAGGCGAAGAGCTTGAGGCCTTCGAGCACCTGGAAGAATGCGGAGACGAGCGAGCTCACCACGAGCGCGAGGAGCCCGAGCTTATTCTCGGCATCCGCTTCGCCGCCACGCGAACCCGCGCCGACGAGCAGTACTTCGGCGGCGGCCACGCCCTCGGGGTAGGGCAGATCGGAGTTGGTGACGAGCGCGCGGCGCAGCGGCACGCTGTACATCACGCCGAGGATACCGCCCACCGCGCAGATGCCGAACGACTCCCAGAACGGAAAGCCGGTCCACCAACTCACCATCACGAGGCCCGGCAGCACGAAGATGACCGACGAGAGCGTGCCCGCCGCGGAGGCGACGGTCTGCACGATGTTGTTTTCGTAGATCGTCGAGTCTTTGAAGCCGCGCAGCACCGCCATCGAGATGACGGCCGCCGGAATAGACGAAGCGAACGTCAGTCCGACCTTGAGGCCGAGATAGACGTTCGCTGCGGTAAAGATGAGGGTGATCAAGCCGCCGAGGATGAGCCCGCGAAGGGTCAGCTCGATGCGGCGATCGCCGGTGGAGGTCGCTCGTTCTTGCACCCGCCTTCAATTGTGCGGATGCTCGCGGAATCTTCCCTACTCGCCTCGCTGCACGAAGACGGCGATCCGGCGTCCGTCGTTGCCGTGGAGCGGCGCAACGGTCACCTGAAGGTCGCTCACGGCGGCGGTCGCGCTCGACGCGGCCCGCGAGGAGCGCCAGGTGGCGGTCAGCGCGCGCACCACGCGATCGATCGGGCCGGGGAGCACGTCGGCCTGGGAGTCGGCATGATAGAGCGGCGCGAGCGGGTCGGATCCACCCGACGGGCCGGCCATCACCACGTGGTACGCCTCGTCGAGGATGAAGCAGTAGGGCACCCCGGTGCGCGTCATGCTGTCGCGGCGGGCGGCCAGTTCGTCGAAGCCTCGGACGGTTGCGTACATATCGATATCCTCCATGACACGAGCCTACCGCGTCGGGCCCTCTCCGATGATCCGGGGAAATACCTGATTCCGGCTCGTAAGCTATCGACCGTGGGGACGTTCATCGGGCGAGACGAGGAACTGCGGCAGGCCGAGCGCTTTCTGGCCGCCGCCAAGAGCCAGCGCGTCGCGCGCGTGTTACGCATCACCGGCGCGAGCGGAACCGGCAAGACCGCCCTCGCGAACGAGGTCTGCGAACGCGCAGGCCGGGCGGGGTGGCTCGCGCCGCTGGTCGCCGCCCATCGCATTCAAGCGACGCTCCCCCTCATCACCGCGCGCCGGATCGCCGAAGAGGTGATCGCACGCCTCGGCGACGAGGCGGCCACGTACGTCTCCGGTATCGAGAGCGCGCTGCGAAGCACCGCCGACGCCGCCGCGTTCGAGTCGGCCTTCTTTCGCCTGATCGAAGCACTGCTGCTCGATCGCCAAGTGGCGCTGACCATCGACGATGCGCAATGGGCCGACCGCGCCTCGGGCGCGCTGTTGCTGCGCGTCGCGCAGAGTTTCGCCGACCGGCCGCTCGTACTCGTGCTCGTGGACCGAAGCGACGAAGATGCCGAGCCGAGGTTCGAATACATCGACGAGACGATCGAAGTGCGCGAATTCGCCGACCCGGCGGCCGAGCAATTGGCGCGCGCGCTGATGCCCGGAGCGACGTCCGATGTGGTTCGAGCGGTCGTGCATCACTCGCGCGGTCGCGCCGTTGACATCAGCACGATTGCGTCGCTCTCTCCCGACCACGCGGCGCTGACCGAAGAAGAAATTGCGGCATCGGCCCGCACGATCGTCGCCTCGACCCTCGCACGCTTGAAACCGGCGACGCGCGAATTCTTGCAGATCTGTTCGCTTGTCGGTGACCCGATCGAGATCGACGTGCTCAACGCCATGTGGCCTTCCGATACCGTCCTCGCCTTTATCGGCGAGTGCTCGGGTCACTATCTCGTCCAGGACAAGGGCGGATTGCGCTTCGTACACCTCACGGTCATGCAGAGCGTGCGCGAGACGATTCCGATTGCGATCCCGTATCACAAGCGCATCATCGACGCGATCCGCAAACTTCCGATGACGTTGGATCGGCGAGAGCGTCTCGTGGCACAAGCCGCGGCGAGCGGCGATCGCGATCTCGAACGCGCCTTCCTACAAGATCTGGCGCGCGAGGCGGAAGCCGTGGGATCGCTCGCGCTCGTGGCGAGCGCGGTCGAACGCCAATTGGAGCTCATACCGTTCGGCGAAGAGGCGATCGCGCTCTACGCGCGACTCTCGATGATCCATAACGCCCTCGGTACGGACGGGCTCAATACCTGTCGCGAAGCGCTCGAGCGCGCTGCCGCGGCCGGAATCCGCGAAGGGATCGGACAACTCGTCGCTTCGCTGCTCTTCATGCAATTGCATCACGCCGATCGCGAAGCGTACGCGCGAACGATGGAACGGTACGATCGGCAACTCACGTCGCCCGCGGATCGCGCGCATCTCACCGGCGTCAAGCTCTATGCTGCCTACTGCAACGCGGACCGCGCCGAATTCGAGGCACTCAGCGCGGAGGCTCGGTCTTCGGGGCCGATCGATCCGGTGCTCGCGGTGCGTGAGGCCGTTTTCGAGGGCCTCTTGGCCGCGCGCC
The DNA here is from genome assembly GCA_028869385.1 of bacterium. Classification (GTDB taxonomy): domain Bacteria; phylum Vulcanimicrobiota; class Vulcanimicrobiia; order Vulcanimicrobiales; family Vulcanimicrobiaceae; genus REEB354. Next base: position 13,566 of record JAGWSR010000019.1, on the reverse strand, counting down.
TCGGTTCGATCGACGACTATCACGCACACCAAGCTCGTGCGAGAGCCATCCTCGAATCGAACGGCCTCACCAACATCTTCAATACGATGATTTCGGTTGGGAATGCCGTCTTCGTGATGAGCTCGCAGGGACTCGCCGCTCGTGCGCTCGACGACGCGCTCGGTCAGCTTCCCAAAGGCGAACACGTTCGAGACACGATCGAAACGTTGCGACTCATCGCGAATTCATCGCCGAGCGATGCCATCGAGCGCCTGACGGAATCGCTCGAAAATTCCCACACCACGTTCACGCGACGCGTGCTCTTGGGCCTCGTCGGAGCGGCCGCGGCACTTCACGGCACGTCGGTTCCCATGCCGCTCGCGAAGCTCCTCGAGATCGAAACGAGTCGCGCGCTGCACGAAGGGCACGCGCCTTCGGCGCTTCCGTTATTGACCGCGGCACTTGCCGAACCGACGCTAGCGCAAAAACATCGGCAGGCGATCTCGGCGAAACTGCGCGCGCTCGCCACCAAACCCTACGAGGCGCAGGTGACCTTTCTCCCGGCCGTGCTCGCGGTCGCAGCATCGGCAGCGAAGGACGAACCCACGCTTCAGCTGATCGCCGACGACGGATTGTGGCACGATGCTTTCCCGTGGTCCATCGCGCAGGCGCGACTCGCGACGGCCATCGCGAAGCGCAGCTTGAACCGCAGCGTGACGACGAGCGAGCGCGAAGACCTGCAGTCGCAGCTCCGCATGCTCGGCGCTCCATTCTTCGCCGATCTCCTCGATCGCCACACTTCGACCTCAGGCGGCCCGTCGGCGGACGAGCAGTCGCTCAACGTGCTGTCGCGACGCGAACGCGACGTCGCTCGCCTCATCGCGCAAGGCTACACGAACCGCGAGATCGCCGAGACGTACGTGTTGAGCGAACGGACGATCGAAGGCCACGTGGCCAACATTTTCAACAAGCTCAACGTCGGATCGCGTTCGCAAGTCGCCGTGTGGTTCGTTGCGAACGCGCCGGCGAACGCCTAGCCTTCGTCTTCCGCCAAGCAGAGCAAACCGACCACGTGCGCTTGATTCTTCGCTTGGACTTGCGCGACGTCGGCTTGCAGCGACGAGTTCACATGCTGGTGAATGGCCTGCATGTCCGCCGCACTCGGCGCCGCCGCGAGACCCGCATGCTTCTGAACGAATGCCGCGCGCGCGGCGGGATCGTTCAGCGCCTGACCGCTCGCGACCCACTCGTCGTAGGCGCCGTTCGTGTTGTTCTTGACCGCGGCGGTGAGCTTTTCGGCGGCGGCTTTATGCTCTTCGGATGTCATGGTCGGATATCTCCTTGTTGACTGCTAGCAGCGTAATGGGTTGAGTTCGGCGATCGCGAGCGGCCCGAACCGGCCATCGACGGCCGTCGTTTCAAAATCGGGCGCGCAGACGCGCACGACCGAAACGTCGGGTTCGTTCAAGATCGGGACCACGGCGCAGGTGCGAATACCGCCGTCACGCATCTGACCGACCAGCGTGCGCACGTCGCGCGCGAGGTCGTCGGACGAGAGTTCCGGAAGCGCGTCCAGCGTGACCGTCGGCGCATCCAAATCGTAGAACCATCGATTTTCCGGGAGCGACGCCAACCGCTTGCCGTGCGTGCCCGGGCCCGCGTCATCGTCGGCTCGCCGAATATCCTCGCGTGCGGCTTGAACGTCGACGACGCGACTCTGGATCGCCTCCGTCAGCGCGCGTTCGGCCGCGTGCGCCGACGAGAGCGAACAGCCGAGACCGACGTGAGCCATGGGCGGCTCCGATTCAGGTTCCACCACCGACGCGAGCGCGGTTGGCGCGAACGACGCTATCTCGAGCATGCTCACGCGCACGCGCAGCCCGCACGCGACGATGCGCTCGTACAACGCATCCAGCACGGCGTCCCCCGTCGGAAAGACGAGCGTTCGCGCGCACGCGCGATCGAGTGCATCGGGACCGCGATAATAGCGCGGCAGAATTTCCGAGCGCACCATCTGCATCGACCACACGTGGCGTTCGACCATCTCGGTTACCGCGTGGTAAACGGCTTCCGTCAGTGTGTTGCCGGAGGCGAGGCCGTTCGTGCTGCTACGTCGCGTCAGCCGCGGCCCGCGCCAGGGAAAGCGCACGAGCGCGAGCGGCACCGGGACGATTCGTTCGTCGATGAGATCGAAGCCGTCCGTACACTCCACCTCGGAGGTTAACGACTCGCGGAGCAGATCGAGCGGCGTGAGATCGATGTCCTTCAGGACCTGCTCCATCGGCCGCGTGTAGCTCGGAGGGTTCGCGCGTGCGGCGGTTTGACGTTCGACGGCTTCCATAACCGCGCTCACGCGCGCTTCGCGCGGCGTCCGGCCTTTGCCGTTGTACACGCTGAGGACGTCGGGTGAGTTGGGAACGATCGCGCAAAAGTTCGGTATTCCGGTCCGATCCAACGCGGTCGTCTCGCCGACGCGCGTAATTCCGAAGCGACGTCGCAGACGCGGCACGGCATCGACCGTCGTCGCGAGCGGCACCGAGCGGTCGCGCATGCCGCGCGCCTTCGGCTCGGTCTGTGGCAGCGACATCATGCGAAGCGCTCCGCGATGACGAGTTGGAGTGGAATGTGCAACTCTTGCACCTCGGCGGCTCGCGCGAGCACCGCCCTTTTCGCCGCGTCGAGCTCGTGGCCGTCGAGCTCGCCGATCGGATAGCTCGCATGCATGAACGCCCAAAGGTCATCGGCGTCGACGTGCATTCCGACCGCAAATCGATGGTGCGCGATCGTGCGAAATCCCACGTCTTCGAGGAACGTCTCGAGAGCCGCCGCATCGTAGAGTCGCGCATCCGCGGCTCCACGAAAATGCGCCGGCTGCTCGCGACCGGCGGCGGCGAGCCCGGCACGCATCAACTCGACGTACGTTGCGCCGTCGGCGCGACCAAGATCATCGAACACGAACGCGAGCTTACCGCCCCGCTTGAGCACGCGCGCCGCTTCCGAAAACGTGTCGTCGAGGGCACCGAGCAGCATGACGACCAAGTGCGAAACCACCCAGTCGAACGAGCGATCGTCGAATGGCAACGGAGCGGTACTATCGCCCTCCACGAGCGTCGCACCGCGCACCCGCTCGCGCGCCAGCCGTAGCTCGGCCGGAGAGAGGTCCATCCCAACTAATCGTGCGCGCGGCAGAGCATCGGAGATCGCCTCGAGGAGCGTTCCGTCACCGCAACCGATCTCCAAGACGCTCTCTGGGACGCTCTCGGAAATACTGCGAACGAGCAACGCATACGACGTGGCTCCGGTGCGGTCGCGGCACAGGGAAAAGAGCCGACCCGTTGTGCCGGCAAATCGCTCGTGGTAGTCGCGAAGCACGCCGCGTATGCGATCCGTCTGTGCCAACGACGATGCGCATTAGCGACGGCGACTGCGTCGGCCTGCAGCCTAGGCCTTTGCTCCCATGCCGTGTGCGCGCAGCACCGAGCGCAGCGCGAAGCGCGCGTCGTGACGCTTGAGGTCGCCTTCGCGCGCGGCGATGCGTGCGACGTCTTCGCGTGCGTGCGCGGGAGCGGCATCGACCACGTCCTCCCACGTGCGTTCCATATAGAAGACCTCGCGCGCGCGCCGCACGAACGCCTCGCGCTCGGCCGCGTCGACGATACCGCGACGATGCGCGAGCCGTGCGACGTAGCGCACGTTGACGACCGGCACGGTGAGCGCTGCGTGCGTACGCGGATGGGTGAGCACCGCGACCTCGTCATCGCCGTCGATCACCTCGCCGGCATACCAACCCGCGATCGCGCCGAGCGGGGTGAAGCCGAACGGGGCGCACTCCGCCGCGCGCAGCGCGCCCATGCTCGACGCGCCGTACATGCGTGCGTGCGCGAGCGCGGCGTAGCACTCTTTCGGTGAGGGCGCGAGATCGTGGTGGAAGACGCCGTCGATCAGGAGCACGACGTCATACTCGTTCGCGGCGCGCTCGACGTCGCCGCGCGACGCGGGAGGCAGGTACGTCACGTGCGGGATTGCGAGCCGGTCGCTCGCGGGGAGCGACGGTCCGCAGAAGACGGCAAGGCGTTGGGGCGGGTGCACGCGTCGCGAGGTTTAGCGCTCGCGCGGCCCGCCCCTACCACGCGCTAGCGTACCGGACGCATCGTGCCCGACGGTTCCGGTGATATCGAAGGACAGGTCGTCGGCTCGGGCGTCGCTTGCGCGCCGAGCGCCGGGGGACTCGCGCTCGGGCACGCGGTCGCGGCGGGCGTGGGTTGCTGCGCGTGGGCGATCGCACCAACGGCACCAGCGAATGCGAGGGCACCGACGATCGCGACGCCTCCAAACCACTTCTGCATAGCATGCTCCTTCCGTAACGGATGGTGAGGGTTCACCGCACCCCGGTACCCCGCGCGGTCGCGCTGCTAACGCAGCATCCCGTCGCTCGAGCGTGACGCAACCGTGCAACGACAACGGCCGCGAGCATTGCTCGCGGCCGTCACGTCGTAAGGAGAGGCGATCGATTTACCCGAGTTCTTCCTCGTCGGCCGACTCTTCGAGCACGCGTTTGATCGCGGCCTCGATGCGTTCGAACCCCTTACCGCCCGCTTGGAAGTGACGGAGTTCGTGCTTGCGATTGAACACGTAGAACGCGGGGACGAACTGGTTCTCGAAGCGATCGACGAGCGCGTGTTCGTTATCGATCGCCACGGGCTGCGTGAGCTTCATCTCTTCGAGCGCGTCCTTGGTGACGGCCTCGATGTCGAGCTCGTCTTCCGAACGCGGCTGATGGATCGAAACGAACGCCACACCTTGCTTGGCGAACGTGTCGCGCCACTGCGCGAATTGCTCGGCGGTGTCGTGACAGATATAGCAGCTCTTCGACCAGAACGAGACGACGACCGGTAATCCGCGCAGTTCCTCGGCGCTCGGCGCGCCGTTGACCCACGCGGCAGCCCCCTCCAGCGAAGGGAGCGGGCTGCGCATGCGTAGTGCCATCTTAGCCCTTCGAAAGGAGCTGCTTGCCGGGCTTCCATTCCGCCGGGCAGAGGCCGCCGGTCTGGAGCGCCTGGAGCACGCGAAGGGTCTCTTCAACGCTGCGGCCGACGTTGTCGTCGGTCACGACCGCGTACTTGAGCACGCCTTCGGGATCGATGATGAAGAGGCCGCGCTGCGCGACGCCAGAGGCTTCATCGAGCACGCCGTACGCGCGCGCAACTTCCTTGGTGAAGTCGGAGACGAGCGGATACTTCGTCCCGTGGATGCCGTTCTTCTCACGCGGCGTGTTCAACCACGCCCAGTGGCTGAACACCGAGTCGGTCGAGCAGCCGAGGATCTCGCAGTCGAACTCTTTGAACTCGTCGTAGCGATCCGAGAGCGCCGTGATCTCGGTCGGGCAGACGAACGTGAAGTCGAGCGGATAGAAGAAAAACACGAGCCACTTGCCGCGATAATCCGAGAGCTTGATCTCTTTGCCGAGATCCTTCGCGCCGGTCGCGTCTTTGGTGCTCGAGAGCTTGAAATCGGGAGCCGATTTGCCGACTTGCGCCAACATTCGAAAAACTTCTCACCTTCTAAACAGACGTGGAGGGGTTGCCAGGGGTTAGGACACCGACCCCGGCGTCGCAGTTTCAGGCCCCTAGCGTACCAGACCCCGCGGCTCCACCCCTACGATACGTTCCGCAGCCCGCGACACCGTCGCCCACATCGCGCGCCAAAAGGTACCTTGCACACGACATTATGTCGCTCCGGCTTGACACAATGTCGCTTATACTTTACATTGTCGGCATGAACCTCAGAACCGCGCTCCAGGAGACGCTCCCGCCCGATGCGCCGGCCGAGACCGGTGCCCCAGCAGCGGCCTTCGCGCAGCATCGGAGCTCAATGGGCGTCGCGACCGCGCTCGTCATCGCCGGCGTGCTCGTCGGGAACGGCGGCGCGCACTCGCCCGCGTGGCATCTCATCGTGGCGCTCTCGCTCGCCGGGCTCGGCGTCGCCACGGGCATGATCTCGTTCGCGCGCTACGTGGCGCGCTGGGACGAACTGCAGCGCAGCATCATGACCGTGGCCGCATCGACCGCGCTGCTCGGCACGATTCTCGTGCTCACCATCAACGGCGTCCTCGCGAAACACGGCTATCCGCACCTCGCCGTCGCCTACACCGCCGCGGTGCCGATCGCGCTCGCTCTGATCATCTACCCGATCGTCCGGAGAACCTACGCATGACGCCGTCCCAAAATCCCACCAAGGTCGCCTATCGGCGCTTCGTCCTCGAAATGAGCGTTGCCATGGGCGCGTACTTCGTCGTCCTGCTCGCGAGCCGCGCGTATTTCTCGACCGTCGCGCAGCCGTGGCTCACGGTCGCAGCGCTCGCGCCCGCGATTCCGCTCCTCGCGGCATTCGTCTCCGTCGCAAAGATGCTCCGCGCGACCGACGAGTTCAAGCGGAAGATGATCGTCGATTCGGCGGCGTTCGCGGGCTCGCTCACGGCGCTGCTCGCAGCGACCTATGGATTCGCCGAGGGCCCCGGCATGCTGCCGCACCCGTCGGCATGGGCGACGTGGTTCGTCTTCATGACGCTTTGGTTCGCATCAGCGCTCCTCATCAAAGCGCGCTACCGGTGAAGAACCGCATCAAGGTTTTGCGTGCCGAGCGCGATCTCTCGCAGGCCGATCTCGCCGACGAAGTCGGCGTGTCGCGGCAAACCATCGTCGCGCTCGAAGCCGGCAAGTACGCCCCAAGCCTGCCGCTCGCGTTCAAACTCGCACGCGTCTTCGCATGCACGGTCGAAGACGTCTTCGACCCCACCTCACTCGACTAACTTCCTCAAGGAGTCTCGCATGAAACGCATCGCACGCATGGTGGTCGCAGCATGTCTCGGTTCCCTCATCTCGTTGGCCCCGGCGGTCTCTCGCGCCGCGACCATTCCGACGCTGCCCAAACCCGCTGCGGCGTTCGATATCGGTACGCTCCACGTCGAGCGCTTCGGCTCGGGCGCGCACGCGCTGATCTTCATCCCGGGACTCGCGAGCGGCCCCTGGTCGTGGGGCGACGCCATCGCGCACTTTTCACCGCAGTACACCGTCTATGCGCTCACCCTCAACGGCTTCGACGGGCGCGCGTACGCTTCGGAGAGCGACCCGTTCGCCTCGTTCGCAACGAACTTCTGGGCACTCCTCGACCGCGAACATCTCGCAAAGCCCGTCGTCATTGGGCATAGCCTGGGCGGCACGCTCGCGTTCGCACTCGCCGAAGCACATCCCGACCGCCTTGCGGGCATCGTCGCGCTCGACGGCCTTCCGGTCTTTCCGGCGATGGCGATGATGTCGCCCGCGCAGCGCGAGGCGGCGGCGGCGAAGCTCGGAGCGCAGGTCGCGAGCGAGACCCACGCCGAGCTTCTCGCCTACAACGAAAACTTCATGAAGACGATCGGCACGCTCGACACGACGCTGGTCGAGCCCGCGGCACAGCGCGAGTCGACGAGCGATCCGAAGGCCGTCGCCGCGTGGGCGCAGGCGGATTTCAGCGACGACCTTCGCCCGCGGCTCTCCGCGATGACGCTCCCCGCGCTCGAATTGATGCCGTACGCACCCGGATCGCCGTACACGAAGGAGCAGACGCTCGCGTTCTACCGCATGCTCGTCGCGGGCGCGCCGCAGATGACCGTCGCGCCGATCGACGGCGCCAAGCACTTCGCGATGTTGGATCGGCCCGCGGCGGTGAATGCGGCGATCACGCAGTTCCTCGCGACGGCTGCATGGTGAGCGCGGCGTAGCGCTCCCGCGCGCGGACCGCCTCGATGTGATCGTAGGCGCGTGCCGCTTCGCGCGCGAGGTCTTCGAGCAGCTCGATCTCTTCGGGATCGAGCTGCGCGCCGTTTTCGTGGGCCCCATAGAGCGTGAACGACACGAGTTCGTGCCGCACGGTGACCGGCACGGCGACGACATAGATCCGCGAGTTCTCCGCGTCGAGATGGGCGCGCAGATCCTCGAGCCACACGCGCTCCTCGCTCGCCTGCAGCATGCGCACGAGCAGGTGATTTCCGTCGAATCCAGCCGGCGCGACGAGTGCGTTCGCCGAGGTCGCGACGCCCTCGAAGCGTGACCCATCGCCCGAGCGGCGATAGTGCGCGGCGCCCGCGAGGTGGAACGCCTCGGCCGGCACGTCCACCACGCCCTCGTTCACCGCGCGCTCGCGCGTTGCATAGGGCAGCGCCTGCGCGGCGCGGCGCACGTACTCTTCGGCGGCGCGCCGCTTGCGAAAGAAGACGGTCTCGACCACGCGCTCCACGCCCTTGTTGATCCGATCGAGCAGTAGGCCGACGCAGATCGTTACCCCGAGTTCGGCGAGCACCGCGAGGTGCTGCTCGGCGACGATGCGCGAGAAGAACCAGTCGAGCAACGAGATGAACGCGATCACGATCACCGACAGAATGCCGTACGCGAGCGCTCGATTGAGTACGAAGTTGACGTCGAGCACGCGGTGGCGCAGCACCGCGTAGGCGACGCAGATCGGCATGATGACGACGCCGTATCCCACGATCTGCTTGGTGGCAAACGAGATTCCGGGAACGAAGTACGCGGCATAGGCGATGAACGAGATCGCGAGGCCGAGCATGAGAAAGCCGAAGCGCTGTCGCGTCTGCGGCTGTGCGAGCGCGTACTTCTTGGCGAGCACGAAGCTCGCGAAGACGAACGTTGAGAGCGGCAGCCACGTGTCGAGCACCACGCCGAAGGCGGGCTCCGCGCCGGTCGCGAGCACGGAGTGCCACGAGAACGTATCCAACGCAAACGCCGCCGCGATCGCGATCCACACGGCGCGTTCGAGCGAGCGCCGAAACCCGGCGAGCCGATCGTCGGGGAAGCGAATCAGGAACGGGACAAGCAGCAGCACCGAAAAGTTGCCGAAGACCGTCCATAGCAAAAACGAGAGCACCGTGAACGCGCGGTCGTCGAGTACGCCGGAGAAGAATTGAAAGACGGGCCCGGTCGAAAAATAGCCCGCCGCGTACCCGAAAAAGCTCCACGTCATCACGCTCGGACGCACGAACACGAGGGCGAACGCGATCGCGATGAAGATCGTCGCCGGTAGGATCGCAAGCATTCCGAGAATGCGATCGCGCGCGGTAAACCCGGGCACGGGAACCGCGTGCAGCGTGACGCGATAGAGCGTGCCGTCGGGATGCTCGAGCGTGAAGTCCCGCACGTCGCCCGCGCGTGGATAGGCGAGCGCGAAGGAGAGCGACGAGAACGGCGGCGCGACGATGCGATCGCCCGCGCGAATCCCCGCGCGAGCGCCGGGGAGCCCGGGTTGCACCGCGGTCACGGTCGAACCGGCGCCGCGCCCCGCCGCGACGCCGTAGGTCGCGTCGCCCCACGTCCCCGCGAAGTTGTCGTGCCCGAGCGGCACGTAGAAGATGGCGACGATGACGACCGTCGCGAGGGCGAGCGCGATGCGCCCGAGCGTCGTGAGACTCATCGGTTTCCGATCGCGAGGTGTTGGACGCGGCAAAGGTTCACGTTACGCACGACGACCGTCGCGCCCCCGCGAAAGGTTGCTTCGACATCGCCGAGACAGTGGCGTCGATCCACCGGCAACGCGACCGTGCGGCCGCGGCTCACGTCGATCACCCCCGCGAAGCCGAGCAGATCGTCGCTCCACCGCGCCGCCTGCGCGTCGCCGACGCGCAGCGCGAAGATCGCATCGTTCCCGGTATTGATCACGACCACGTCGCGCGCGCTCGTGAGGGCGAGCGATGCCGCGAGCAAGACGGCGGCGTACGAAACATGCATCATCGCCACGCGCGCTAAACCGGATCCGGGCTCGCGTTCGTCGGCGGCGTCGGCAGGCTCAGCGCATCGAGTCCGAGCGGAATACCCGCTTTGCCGAATGCCTCGAAGATGCGTTCGTTGAGCGCGCGACGCACCTCGAACTGGCGCAGCGGCGCGGTGCGGATCGACGCGCGTAGAACGACGCCGTTGCGCGACATGTTCTCGACGCCGACCCACTCGTACGCCTCGAGCACCGCATCGCGCCACGCATCCTCCGCGGCGAAGCGATCGAGCACGTCGCGCATGACTTCGAGCGCCGCGTCCACGTCGACGCTCGTCTCCACCGGTACGCGGTAATCCACGCGCGACCACGTGCGCGACGCGTTGACCACCTGCGTGACCGAGCTGTGCGGAATCGTGATGAGGTTGCCGCGCCCGTCGCGAATCTGCACGACGCGCAGCGAGAGCCCCTCGACGACGCCGTTGTAATCGCCGATCATCACGTAATCTCCGACCACGTACTGATCCTCGAAGAGCACGAGCATCCCGTTGAGAATGTCGCGCACGAGGCTCTGCGCGGCGAAGCCGATGGCGAGCGCGGCGATGCCGCCGATGGTCACGACCGACGCGACGGGAATGTTCAACACGCCGAGCGTCGCGAGCAGCGCGACGAAGACGATCATCCACGTCTTGAATCCGCCGAGCGCACGCGAGATCGTCGGGGCACGCAACAGATGCCGCGCGCGCTCCTCGCTCGAAAGGCCGCGATGCGCATAGACGACCGCGAAGCGCGCGATCGCGAGCGCGAGCACCCGATCCACCAGGAGCGCGCCGATCCAGATACCGACGATGCCTCCAGTCGCGCGAATGATGAACTGCCCGATCGGCGTGGTCTGCGGAAAGAGCAGGAGCGCCCAGGTGATCGCGACGAGCCACAACAGCGTTCCCAACCAGACGATGCTGCTCGCGAGCACGCGCACCATCGCGAGTTGCTGTTCGGGCTGCGCCACCCGCACCGCGCGTGCGAGCGTGCGGCGTCGCTCGGTAGCCGCATCACCGTCCGCGTCGTGCTCCCGCGCGCTCTGCTGGCGATCTTCGATCTTACCGCGCAAGCGCCGACCGCGCGCGGCGAGCAGCGACCAGAGGAGTGCGAGGCCCGCCGTCACCACCGCCAAGATGGCACCGCCGCGAAGCACCGCGTCGACGCTTTGCCGTATCTGTTCGGGTTGTCGCTTCTGCAGCGCGTGCACCAACGCGGGCTCGAGCGCGCTCTTCCACTGCTCGGCGAGGATCCGGTCGGGCAGGTGAGCGTACTGCGCATCGGTCGAGGTGACCGTCACGATATCCACGGGGTCGCGATGCTTGGCGTCGCTCGCACGAAGGGCGTACTGCGAGCCCTCGCGGGCGACGTCGATCGCGAACGAATTGGGATCGTAGAGCGTCGTTTGCTGCGCGCCATCCACCGAAAGCAGTTGCGAGATCGCGTTCTGCACGAGCAAGAGTCGCGTGTCGATCGGCAGACTGCCCGGAGCCGGACTCGCGAGCGCGGCGATGCGAAAGATCGGAGCGCCGTCGACCGTCACGGGCGCGGTCACGAAGAGCCCCGATTGCTGGATGCCCGGAACCGCGAACCCGGTCAGCGGACCCGACGGAGTGGGGATGCCGACGTGTGTGATGACCTGCGCGCTCGCATTCGCGGCGACTCCGGTGCATACGATCGCGAGGATCGCGGGTAGTAGAAGGTAACGGATCTTCCGCATCCCCACCATCGTGCCACAGGCAGGGCCGACGGCCCTCCAACCGCAAGACCGCGAATCGACCCTATGAGCCTGATCGAACTGCCCTACGACCCCGACGTCGAACGCGAGACGTCGCCCATCTTCGAACGCGTCGCGCACGTGATTCCGCGCGTCGAATGGCCGCTGCACGCGCCCTACGTCGCGGCGATCAATCGCCTCAAGCGCGAACGTAACGCCGTGATCCTCGCGCACAACTACCAAGTGCCGGAGATCTATCATACCGTCGCCGATATCGTGGGCGACTCGCTCGCGCTCGCGATGCAGGCGGCGCAGACCGATGCCGACGTCATCGTCCTCTGCGGCGTGCACTTCATGGCTGAGACCGCGAAGCTCGTCAACCCGGGCAAGACGGTACTCGTGCCCGATCTGCAGGCCGGCTGCTCGCTCGCCGACTCGATCACCGCGCACGACGTGCGCCTGCTGCGCGAGCGCTATCCCGGCGTTCCGGTCGTGACGTACGTCAACACCTCGGCCGAGGTGAAGGCCGAATCCGACGTCTGCGTGACGAGCGGGAACGCGGTCAAGATCGTCGAGGCGCTCGGCGCGCCGCGCGTCATTTTTCTTCCCGACGAGTATCTCGCGAAGTACGTCGCGTCGCGGACGAACGTCGAGATCATCGCGTGGAAGGGGCACTGCGAAGTACACGAGCGCTTCACCGGCGCGCAGCTTCGCGCGTATCGCGCGGACGATCCGACGCTGCGCATCCTGGCGCACCCGGAATGCCCGCCCGACGTGCTCGCGGAAGCCGATTACGTCGGCTCGACGCAGGGCATGATCGACGACGTCGGAACGCATCGCGCCGCGCGCGTGCTCTTGATCACCGAATGCTCGATGGCCGACAACGTCTCGGGAACGTTTCCCGACGTCGCGTTCGTGCGACCGTGCAATCTCTGTCCGCACATGAAGCGCAGCACGCTCCCCAAGATTCTCCACTCGCTCGAGCACCTGGAGCACGAAGTTACCGTGGATCCATCGGTCGCCGAGCGAGCACGCGCCGCCGTCGAGCGGATGCTGGCCTACAGCCGATGAACGCCGCTCCGCATCGTCTCGTCATCGAGCCGCTCGTTCGCACGGCCCTCCTGGAGGATCTCGCGCACGGTACCGATCTCACGACCGATTCGATCGTACCGGGCGACCGGCGCGCGACCGCAACGATCGGCGCGCGCGCCGACGGCACAATCGCCGGTCTCGACGCCGCGCTGCTCGCATTCGAATTGCTCGCGCCCGGCGCGGTGCGCGCGAAGGTGCGCGTGCGCGACGGAGACCGCGCGGAGCGCGGCACGATCGTCGCCGAACTCGACGGTCCCGCGCGCACCCTGTTGACCGGCGAGCGCACGTGCCTGAACCTGCTCTGCCGCTTGAGCGGCATCGCAACGGCCACGCACGCGCTCGTCGAAGCGGTCGCCGGCACGCGCGCGCACGTGGTGGATACGCGCAAGACGACGCCGGGACTGCGCGCGCTCGAAAAGTATGCGGTGCGCTGCGGCGGCGGCAGCAACCATCGCTTCGGACTCGACGACGCCGTGCTGATCAAAGACAATCACCTCGCGCTCGCCGGCTCGATACGCGAAGCGGTGGCGCGGGCACGCGCGCACGCCGGACATATGGTGAAGATCGAGGTCGAGGTGGATACGCTGGATCAATTGCGCGAAGCGCTCGCCGAACCGATCGACGCGGTACTGCTCGACAACATGACGCCCGAGCAACTGCACGAAGCGGTGCGCCTCGTCGATCGTCGCGTGCTCACCGAAGCGAGCGGCGGCATTCGTCCCGAGACGATTCGTGCCGTCGCCGAGAGCGGCGTGGATATCATCAGCGTGGGATATCTCACGCACGGCGCCCCCGCACTCGACCTCGGCCTCGATATCGCGCTGTAGCTCGCCCTTCGACACGCTCAGGGTGACACAATATCGCCTTTAGTCCTGAGCGAGCGAAGCGAGTCGAAGGGTCAGGGTGACACAATATCGCCTTTAGTCCTGAGCGAGCGAAGCGAGTCGAAGGGTCAGGGTGACACAATATCGCCTTTAGTC
>JAGWSR010000133.1 GCA_028869385.1 bacterium | reverse complement strand
CGGTGCGTCGAAGCGCACGCGAAGCGCGCCGAGCGTACATTCGATCGCGGCGGCATCGTCGGAATTGCCGGCCATGCGGTTGGCGGTAACGAGCGCGATGCGGTCGAGCGCGCCGCCGAGCGCGACGCCCGAGGCGCGATAACCGAAACGCCCGACGTCTTGCACGCTTGCAAGCAACCCCGGCGCGAGCACGCGTAGCGTGCGCGTCATCATGCGCGCGCCGCGACGAAGCGCACGCGGTCGCCCGCGCGCAGGAGCGCCGGTGGATCCGACCGCCAGTCGAAGAGTCGCGTCTCGGTGCGGCCGATCAATTGCCAACCACCCGGCGCACGCTGCGGATAGATGCCCGTCTGCAGACCGGCGATTCCCACGGAGCCCGCGGGCACGACCGTGCGCGGCGTCGCGCGGCGCGGCGTCGCGAGACGCGGATCGAGTCCGCCGAGGTAGGCGAACCCCGGCTGGAATCCGAGAAAGAAGACGACGTACTCCGCGCTCGCGTGCAGCCGGATCACCTCCGCTTCGCTCATGCCGCAATGCGCCGCGACCGCGGCGAGATCGGGGCCATCCTCGCCGCCGTAGCGCACGGGAATCTCGATCGTCCGCGCACCGGCAAGCGCGCTCGTCGTCGGCATCGAGCACCAAGCGGCGAGCTCCGCGCCGAGCGTTTCGATCTCGGCATCGGGGTCGCGCAGAAAGAGCGTGAGATTGCCCATTCCGGGGAGCGCGTCAACGACCATCGGATGCGACGCGGCGCGCTCGGCGAGCGACCACACGCGCGCCTGCAGTTCGAGCGACGGCGCGCGGCCGACGCCATCGAACGAGAGCGCGAGCGCGCGTTCTCCGATACGCTGCAACTTAGGCGATCCGAAATCGTCCATACGGCAGGCCATTCCCCATCGCGCTTCGGAAACTTGGTGCGCCATGCAGATTCCCGAGGATCCGCCCCGCACGCCGCCCGTTACCGAGGTGCTCGTCGACGTTCCCGGTTGGCAGCGCGTGCAGCCGCGCATTCCCGACACGCCACAGCGCCGCCGCTTGGCTTCGCAGCGCAGCGTGCGCGAGATCGTGTTCGGCATGCAAGACGGTATTCTCACGACGCTCGGCATCGTCACCGGCGTCGGCGTCGCCGAGGGAGATCGCTCCGCCGTCTTCATCAGCGGCTTTCTCGCCTTGCTCGCGGGCGCGCTCTCGATGGGCGTCGGCGAGTATCTCGGCGGCAAGTCCGAGCGCGAAGTCGTGCGCGCCGCGATTCGCATGGAACGCGAGGAGATGGCCGCCGATCCGCAGGCCGAATTCGCCGAGCAGGTCGCCTACTACAAACTCAAAGGCTTCAGCGCCGACGAAGCGCAGATGATCGTGACGCGCCTCACCCAGCATCCCGACATCTACCTCTACGAGATGATGCGCGATGAGTTCGGGATCGATCCGCGCGAAGCCGACGACGTGAGTCTGCGCGGTCCGCTTGCGATGGGCGCGTCGTTCGCGGTCGGCTCGTTCGTGCCGATCCTCGCGTTTCTCTTGCCGCTCTCGATGCTCGTCTCGTCGATCGTTGCGCTCGTCTTCGCCGTGATCGGGCTCTTCGCCGTCGGCTACTACGCGGCGCTCAACACCGATCGCAATCCGGTCTCGAAAGGGCTCGAGATCGTCGCCTTCGGGTGCGGGGTCTTCGTGCTCTCGTATCTCGCCGGGCATTACATCCCGCCGCTCTTCGGCCACGCCCCGGTCGCGCTCGGCGGGTAAGCACCGCGCCAAGCTCCCGTACGTCCGTTACGGCAATTTTCCGCCGTCGCTCTCGGCGTCGTAGCGATCGAGGAACGCGCGCAGTTCCGCGGCACGCTGCGCGCCGATCTTCTTGGCGGTCTTGGTGATCAGGCGCGGCGGGATCTGCTTGAGAAACGTGCGCAGCTCCGCGATCGCGGGCGCGGCGCTCGCACCCTTCTCGCCGGTGAGCGCAATGATGCGTACCGCGCCGATCGCGCCGAGAAAGTCGAGGGAGTCGGCGTCGTGCAGCACGATTGCCTCGGGCCGCGCGCCGGCGTCGCTATAAAACATGTGACCGCGCATCGCCGCCTGCACCGCCGGAAACTTCGCCATCGGGAAGCCCGCTTTGCGTAGGATCGGTTCGCTCTCGCGTGCGGCGACGTCGCCATGCTCTTCTTTCGTCGTCACCGAGTACGGCGGAAAGGCCTCCATATCGTGCAGCATCGCCGCCGCGAAGAGCACGTCGGTATCGACCTTCAGCCCATCGCCTTTGGCGAGTTCGAGCGCCACGTCGTAGTCGCGCTCGGCGTGCTGCCATCCCCACGCCGGATGCGCGAACGACGAGCGGACGAGCTGGTAGATCGTGACCTTCCACGGCGCATCGAGTGGGATGCCGGACACGGTCGTCGTTGGCTGTGCCGCGAAGGCAAGCGAGGGCAGCAGCAGGACGAGCAACGTAAAGATCGGTGCGAGCGAGCGTTTCATAGGGGAATCTTCCGCGCCACCCGGCGAATCGCCCACCCCGTGTCGCAGTACGTTTACTCCATGTATCGCGTCGGCAAGCTCGTTCCGCCGAAGCGCCAGATCCTCAAAGATATCTCGCTGAGCTTCTTCCCGGGCGCCAAGATCGGCATCCTGGGTCTCAACGGCGCCGGCAAGTCGTCGTTGTTGCGGATCATGGCGGGCGTGGATACGGAGTTCGACGGCGACGCCGCACCGGCGCCGAATCTCACCATCGGTTACCTCGAGCAAGAGCCCAAGCTCGATCCCGACAAGACCGTGCGCGAGAGCGTCGAGGAGGGCTTAGGCGAGCTGCTCGCCGCGCGCAAACGCCTCGAAGATCTCTACGCCGAGTACGGCAATCCCGACGCCGATTTCGATAAGCTCGCCGAGGAGCAGTCGCGCCTCGAGGCGATCATCGCCGCGGCGGGCGACGATCTCGACCAGCAGTTGGAGATCGCGGCCGACGCGCTGCGCCTGCCGCCGTGGGACGCGAAAGTCGGCCCGCTCTCGGGTGGCGAGAAACGCCGCGTCGCGCTCTGCCGTCTCTTGCTCTCGAAGCCCGACATGCTCTTGCTCGACGAGCCGACCAACCATCTTGATGCCGAGAGCGTCGATTGGCTCGAGCAGTTTCTCCAGCGCTTCCCCGGTACCGTGGTCGCCGTCACGCACGATCGCTACTTCCTCGATAACGCCGCGGAATGGATTTTAGAACTCGACCGCGGCCGTGGCATTCCCTGGAAGGGCAACTACAGCTCCTGGCTCGATCAGAAGCAAGAGCGCCTCGCGCAGGAAGAAGCCGCCGAGAGCGCGCGTCAGAAGGCGCTCAAACGCGAACTCGAGTGGGTGCGTCAGGGCACGAAGGGGCGCCAATCGAAGAGCAAGAGCCGTCTCGCACGCTTCGAAGAGTTGAGCAGCTACGAATACCAGCGCCGCAACGAAACGCAAGAGATCTTCATCCCCGTCGCCGAGCGGCTGGGCGACAAAGTGATCGAGTTCTCGCACGTCCGCAAGTCGTACGGCGACCGATTGCTCATGGATGACGTCAACTTCGTCATTCCGCCCGGCGCGATCGTCGGCATCATCGGTCCGAACGGCGCAGGCAAGTCCACGCTCTTCCGCATGATCGCCGGAAAGGAGCAACCCGATAGCGGCGAGATCGCGATCGGCCCGAGCGTCAAGCTCGCGATCGTGGATCAGAGCCGCGAGTCGCTCGACGACGGCAAGAGCGTGTGGGAGGACGTCAGCGGCGGCCTCGACCTCATCAACGTCGGACGCTTCGAGATGCCCTCGCGCGCCTATCTCGGACGCTTCAACTTCAAGGGTGCCGATCAGCAAAAGGCGGTCGGCACGCTCTCGGGCGGCGAGCGCGGACGACTGCACCTCGCCAAGACGCTGCTGACCGGAGCCAACGTGCTGCTGCTCGACGAACCGTCGAACGACCTCGACGTCGAGACGCTCCGCGCGCTCGAAGACGCGCTCGGCGAATTCGCGGGCACGGTGCTCTGCATCTCGCACGACCGCTGGTTCCTCGATCGCATCGCGACCCATATCCTCGCCTTCGAAGGTGACAGCCGCGTGCATTTCTTCGAAGGCAACTACCACGAGTACGAAGCCGACAAGATCAAGCGCCTCGGCGAAGAGGCGGCGCGCCCCAAGCGCATCCGCTACCGCCCGCTCACGCTCAACTAGAGCGAGAACAACCACCAGCGCGGCGCCCCGCGCTTCGCCCCGCGATCGAAATAGACGACGGCAATGCGGCCGTCGTCTATTTCGATTTCGTACCAATGCCGCTTGAGATAGACGTCGCCGCGATCGCTCTTGTTCGAACGCCACTCGCGTACGACGCGCACGACGACCAAGCGCTGCGCGCCGAACGTGAACGCACGCGGAACACCCGGTTCGATGCGGCCATGCGCGTCGGCCTCGAACGAGGTCGCCTCGGATTGAAGCGGCTTGCTGATGAAGGTCATGTACGTTTTTGCGGGGACGCCCGGGGAGGGACGAATGGACGTACCGTCCTTCCCCTCGTTCCTGACGCCGCCTGCCGCGTCGTTCGCTACGCTTGAACGCATGGAGCGCCTGACCAGCCTGATCGTGCCTGCCTTCAACGAGGCCGATCACCTGGAGGCGGATCTGAACCGGCTCGATGCCTCCTTGAGCGAGCGGTTCGGTTCCGCGTACGAGGTGATCGTCGTCAACGACGGCAGCAGCGACGCAACGGGCAACGTGCTCGCGGCGTGCGCACGCAAGCTGTCGCGCGTTCGGATCGAGGAGCACGAGCGCAATCTCGGGCTCGACGCCGCGGTGCGCACGGGCATCGCCGCCGCGTCGGGGGATCGCATCGCCGTTTTGGATGCCGATCTCACCTACGATCCGCACACGGTCGGAACGCTCGTCGACGCGGTAGATCGAGGTGCCGACATCGCGGTAGCCTCGGCCTACATGCGCGGCGGGAGTTGTCGGCGCGTTCCATTCGTACGGCTGCAGCTGAGCAGGTGGGCGAACCGGTATCTCTCGCTCGCGGTCAACGGGCGCATCCGGACGCTCACCTGCCTCGTGCGTGCGTACGATGGCGCGTGGGCTCGGCGCCTGCTCGCATCGGGAGCCTTCACCGAGTGCACCTTCGGCGTGTTGCTCGCCGCCTATCGCGACGGCGCGCGCATCGTCGAAGTACCGGCGTGCCTCGATTGGTCGGCGCAACCGCGGCAGCGCGCGCGAAGACTCGCGCTGATGCGCGCGTCGCGTCATGCCTGGGACGTGCTCGTCGCGGGCGTGCGCACGCGCCCGATGCTCCTCGCCGCAATTCCCGGACTCATTCCCGGTCTGCTCCCGGCGGTCGTCGCCGCGGCACTCGTGCTGCGCGTCACGCCGGGGACGCTCGCGGCCGCGACGCTCGCGACGATCGTCGTGCAGTATGCGAGCCTCGCCCTCTTTTCATATCAACTCGGCGACTTTGTAAGGAGAACCCATGTCCAGCGTTGAGAGCGCACTCCTCGCGCTTCCGAACGACCAAGATGCCACCGGCCGCGACTTCGGCATCGAGGAGACGACCGCACTCGACGCGGTCCTCGCATCGGGAACGCTCACGAGCACCAAAGGAACCTTCGTCAAACGCTTCGAGGGCGACTTCGCGAGCTACGTCGGCGCCGCACACGCGATCGCGTGCGCCTCCGGAAGCGCCGCCGTGCACACCGCGCTCGCCGCGCTCGATCTCGAGCCCGGCGACGAGGTCATCACGACCGGCATTACCGACATGGGCGCGATCGCGCCCATTCTCTACCAAGCGGCGATTCCGGTCTTCGCCGACGTGGATCCGCGCACGTGCAACGTCACTGCCGCGACGATCGAAGCCGCGCTCTCCCAGCGCACGCGCGCGATCGTCGTCACGCATCTCTTCGGCAACCCCTGCGAGATGGATGCGATCCTCGCGCTCGCGCGCGCGCACAACATTCCCGTGATCGAGGATGCGGCGCAGGCGTTTGGCGCGCGTTATCGCGGACGCCACGTCGGCACGCTCGGAACCATCGGATGCTTTAGCCTCCAGCAGGGCAAACACATCACCTGCGGCGAGGGCGGCATCGTCGTCACCGACGACCCCGCGCTCGCGCGCCGCATCCGGCTCTTCGTCAACAAGGGATGGCCGTACGGCGAATCCCAACCCGACCACGAGTTCCTCGCCCTCAACTATCGCATGTCCGAGTTGCAAGGCGCCGTGGCGCTCGCGCAGTTGGGAAAACTCGACCGCCACGTCGAGATCCGTCGCGAACGCGCCCACGACCTCACGCTCGCGCTGCGCGATCTCGCCGGCATCGCGACGCCGACGATCTACGACGGCGCCGAGCATTCGTACTGGAAATACGCGCTACGGCTCGACCCAGCCGTCTTTCCCGAGGGGCCGACCGGCTTCGCGCGCGCCCTCACCGATCGAAACGTCGCATCGGTTCCGCGCTACATCGCCAAGCCCGCCTTTCTCTGCGCGGTCTTTCAGCAACGCCGTACCTTCGGACACAGCGCCTTTCCGCTCACGCTCGCGCGCCCCGAAGCGCTCGACTATCGCATCGAACGCTTCCCCGGGACGGCCGAAGGTCTCGCGCACATCCTCGTGCTGCCGATCAACGAACGCTACGAACTCGAACACGTCGCTTACGTCGCCGACGCCGTGCATGCGGCCGCCGCGACGCTGCGGAGCGCGCACGCATGAAGCGCATCCGCCTCGGCCTCGTCGGTGCGGGTGCCATCGGCGTCACGCACGCACAGGCCGCGCAGCGTAACGAGCGCGTGGCCCTGGTCGCCATCTGCGACGAGGATATCCGGCGCGCGACCGCGCTCGCCCCGGCGGCGGGCGCGCGCGCCTACGATTCCATCAACGCGATGCGCTACGAAGAAGATCTCGACGGCGTCATCGTGGCGACGCCGCCCGCGAGCCACGCGTCGATCGCCCGCTCGTTTCTCGACGAGCGCGTACACGTGCTCTGCGAGAAGCCGCTCGCGACGAGCGTCGCGGCGGCACAGGCGATGATCCAATCGGCGGAGCGCTCGGGCGCCATCCTCACGATGGCTTCGAAGTTCCGCTTCGTCGAAGATATCCGTCTCGCGCGCGCGATGATCGAGGCGGGCGAGCTCGGCGAGGTGTTGGCCCTGGAGAACACCTTCAGTTCGGCCACGCCGATGAGCGGTCGCTGGAACGGCGACCCCGCCGTTTCGGGCGGGGGCGTCATCATCGACAACGGCACGCACGCCGTGGACCTCTTTCGCTATCTCTGCGGTCCGTTGCACGACGTCCGCGCGACCGAGTACCACTGCTTTCAGCGCCTGCCCGTCGAGGACACGGCGATGCTCTTCGCCCGCTGTGAGAACGGCGCGCTCGCGACGAGCGATCTGTCGTGGTCGGTGGACAAGCGGGCCGACTCGTACCTGCGCGTGCACGGAACGCGCGTCACGCTCGAGATCGGTTGGCAGCAGTCGCGGATGCGGCGCGACGGCGACCGCGAGTGGCGTCCGTTCGGCAGCGGCTATGCGAAGATGGACGCCTTCTCGCGCTTGCTCGAGAACTTCGCCGATGCTATCGGCGGCAAAGCGCCGCCCGAGGTGTCGAACGACGACGCGCTCGCGAGCGTCCTCGCGATCGACGCCGCGTATCGCTCGCTGCACGGAGTCGCGGCGCCATGGGCGTGAGCGCGGTCGCCCGCATTCGCGTGCATCCGAGCGCGATCGTCGAAGCCGGGGTCGAGATCGGCGACGGGACGAGCGTGTGGGACAACGTGCACGTTCGCGGCGACGCGCGCATCGGACGTGACTGCATCATCGGCGAGAAGACCTACATCGCCTACGGCGTGCGCATCGGCAACCGCTGCAAGCTGAACGCCATGGTGTACGTCTGTACCGCGGTCACGCTGGAGGACGGCGTGATGGTGAGCGCGGGCACGGTCTTCACGAACGACCGTTTTCCACGCGCGACCACACCCGATCTGCGCGCCCTGCGCGGAAGCGAGCCCGACGAAGAGACGCGTCCAACGCTCGTCCGCGAAGGCGCGACGATCGGCGCGAACTGCACGATCGGCAACGATCTCACCATCGGGCGATTCGCCATGGTCGGCATGGGCGCCGTCGTCACCAAGAGCGTACCGGACTTTCACCTCGTCGTCGGCAGTCCGGCCCGCACGATTGGATACGTCTGCCGCTGCGGACATCCGCTCGACGAGTGGCTGCGCTGCCGCGCGTGCGCGCGCAGCTACGTCAAGAGCAGCGGAACCATCGCGGAGATGCCGTGAACGCCGCGCCGCGCGTCGCGATCGTCGGAGGCGGCATGCTCGGCATGTCGCTCGCGCTGCGACTCGCGCGCGAGCGCTTTGCCGTGACGATCTTCGAACACGCGCCCGAACTCGGAGGCCTCGCCGCGCCGTGGCGCCTCGGGGCGATCACGTGGGACCGCCACTATCACGTCACGCTCTCCTCCGACGACGAACTGCTCGCGCTGCTCGACGAGCTCGATCTGCGCGACCGCGTGCGCTGGAAAGGCCTGCGCAGCGCCTTCTACATCGCGGGGGCGCTCCACCCGTTCTCGAGCGCGCTCGACTTTCTGCGCTTTCCCGCGCTCGGAACGATCGATAAGGTGCGTCTCGGTCTCACCGTTGCCCACGCGCGCGCGCACCGCGACGGCAGCGCTCTCGCGGGCGTCGGCGTCGAGACCTGGCTGCGTCGCGAGAGCGGCGATCGCGTCTTCGAGCGTATCTGGCGTCCGCTGCTGCGCGCGAAACTCGGCGATGCCTATCCGGAGGTCGCGGCGTCGTTCATCTGGGCGACGATCCGACGGATGTACGGCGCATCCGGCTCCGCCACGCAGCGCTTCGGCTACGTCGAGGGCGGCTATCGCACGATCGTCGAGCGCATGGCCGCGCTGCTCGCCCGCAACGGCGTGCGCATCGAACTCGGACGAGGCGTGGACGGCGTGGTCGCCGCGGGCGACGCCCTCGCGCTCGCATGCGGCGCACGCGTCGAGCGCTTCGAGCGCGTCGTCGTCACCACGCCGACGCCGATCGCCGCGCGCATCTGCGACGCCCTCTCGCAGGAAGAGCGCGATCGGCTGCGCGCCATCCGCTACCAAGGCGTCGTCTGTGCCTCCGTGCTGCTCGACCGCGCGCTCGGCGATGCGTACGTGACCAACATCGCCGACGACCGCATTCCCTTTACCGGCGCGATCGAGATGACCGCGCTCGTAGATGCGCGTACCTTCGGCAACCGTCACCTCGTCTATCTGCCCCGCTATGCCGATCCGAGCGACCGCTTCTTCACCGCGGGCGACGCCGAGGTGCGTCACGCCGCCTCGCGCACGCTCGCGCTCGTCTTCCCCAACTATGCGCCGTCGGCGATACGCGCCTTTCGCGTTTCGCGCGTGCCGCACGTCTTCGCGCTGCCGACCGTCGGCTACGCCGGCGGACTTCCCGGCTTCAGCACCACGCGGCGCGGACTCTACCTCGCGACGTCGGCGCAGATCGTGGACGGAACGCTCAACGTCAACGAAACGCTCGAACTCAGCCGTCGCGCCGCCGCGCACATCGTCGCCGATCCGCGCTTTCGTAGCGCCGCCGTGCATGAAGCCACCAGCTAGCCTCTCGCTCGACCTCGACAACCAGTGGTCGTACCTCAAGATTCACGGCGACCCGGGGTGGGAGCGCTATCCCTCGTACCTCGATCTCGTCGTGCCTCGCGCGCTCGCACTCCTGCGCGCGTTCGACGCGCGCATCACCGTGTTCATCGTCGGCGCCGACGCGGCGCGCGCGGAGAACGTCGAGAGCATCGCGGAGATCGCGCGTGCCGGGCACGAGATCGGCAACCACTCGTATCACCACGAGCCGTGGGTCGCCCGTGCCGAGGCGCCGCTCGTGTACGACGAACTCTCGCGCGCGCACGACGCGATCGTCGGCGCGACCGGGATCGAACCGCGTGGCTTTCGCGGACCGGGATTCGCCACGTCGACGACGCTCTTCGACGTGCTGGCGCGCCTCGGGTACCGCTACGATGCATCGCGACTGCCCACGTTCATCGGCCCGCTCGCGCGATGGTACTACTTTCGCGGTGCCGCCCTTTCGCGCGAGGAGCGCGCGCTGCGCGGCGAGCTCTTCGGGTCGTGGCGCGACGGGCTGCATCGCAACCGCGCGCACGACGTCGCGACGCGCTTCGGACCGCTCGTCGAGGTCCCCGTCACCACGATGCCCGGAGCGCGCGTGCCGATCCATTTCAGCTACCTGCATTACCTCGAACGCCTCTCGCCGCGCGCCGCCGAGCGCTACTTCGTCACGGCGCTCGCGCTCTGCCGGATCACGCGCACGCAACCGTCGCTCTTGCTGCATCCGCTCGACTTCCTCGGCGGCGACGACGTGCCGTCGCTGCGCTTCTTCCCCGGCATGGACCGTTCGGGAGCGGAGAAACTCGCCGCGACCGAACGCTTCGTTCGCATCCTCGCCGAACGCTTCGCGATCACGACGGTGGCCGAGCACGCATGCGCGTGAGGATCGGCGCCGCCGTCGTCGCGCTCGCGTGCGCGCTCTGCATCGCGCTGCAACTGCACGCCGACGAACGCTGGACCTTCGACGGCTTCGCCTATACGCTCCGCGCCGAACTCGACGCCGGCATTCCCTACGCGCGCGCGCACGCGACGGCCCGCGCGCTCTACGCGCGGCGCGCGGCATTCGCCACGCCCGCGCAGCGCGCGTGGCTCGACGCGCCCGAGCCGCAGTGGTGGCGCCTCTTCGCGGTGCGCGCGATCTATCCGTGGCTCGCGTCGCGCCTCTGGCCCTGGCTCGGCGCGCAATCGCTCTTCGCGATCAGCGGGCTCGCGTACGTCGCCGCCGGTCTTGCGCTCTATGCCATGCTGCTGCGCTTCGCGCGGCCGAGCATCGCCGCCGGGTGTGCGCTGCTCACGATGCTCCTGCCCGAGAGCCGCCTCATCGGACGCAGCAATCTCACCGATATGTTAGGCGACGCGCTCTGGATCGCGACGCTATTGGCCATGATGCGGTACGCCGACCGGCCCCGCAGCGGCGCCCTGTTCGTGGTCGCGCTCGCCGCGACTGCGCTCGCCTTCACGCGGCCGGTACCGTACATGCCGCTCGTGAGCGCGCTCGCACTTGCGGCGGCAGGTTACCCGCGACGTGCGCTCCCCCTCATCGCGCTGCTGGCCGCCCTCTGCGCGCTCGTCGTCGGCGTCATGTGGGCGGCGCATGCCGATGTCCCCACGACGCCGGCGTACCTCGCACAGCTGCGTGCAGCCGGCGTCGTGACGCTCGAGTGGTTCGTCGGGTCGCTCGCGGGGCCGCTCGGGCTCTACGCGCTCGTCGCCGCGCGGGGTCGAAGCGATGTCGCGCTCGCCCTCGGCGCATGCGCAAGCGCCCTGCCCACCCTACTCCTCAATCCGCTCCCGACCGACGTGCTGCGCGTCGTCGCCTTGCCGCTGCTGCCGGTCGTTGCGTGCGGCGTCGCGCTCGCGGCCGAGCGCGCGGCTTCGCATCAAGGGGTCGCGCGCGGGGACGAGTATATGACCGCATGCTCCGGATCGGTATCGACCTTGGCGGAACGAAGATCGAGATCGCCGCGTTCGACGAGCGCGGCACGACGCTGATCCGGCGACGCATTCCCACGCCCGTCGGCGATTACGCCGCGACGCTCGAAGCGATCGGTACGCTCGTCGAAGGTGCCGAACGCGAGCTCGGCGCACGCGCGAGCGTCGGCATCGGAACGCCGGGAGCAGCCTCGCGGCGCGACGGCACGATCAAAAACGCAAACAGCACCTGGTTGATCGGACGTCCGCTCCAGCACGATCTCGAGCGGCGCCTGCAACGCGAGATTCGCACCGCGAACGACGCAAACTGCTTCGCGCTCTCCGAAGCGGTCGATGGCGCCGCGAAGGATGCCCGCGTGGTCTTCGGCGCTATTTTGGGAACCGGCGTCGGCGGCGGTCTCGTCGTCGATCGGCACGTACACGTCGGCCCGAACGCCATCGCGGGCGAATGGGGGCACGTGCCCTTACCGTGGCGCAGCGACGACGAGCTTCCCGGTCCGCGCTGCTACTGCGGCAAGGACGGCTGCATCGAGACGTTTCTTGCCGGGCCCGCGTTCGCGCGCGAACCCGAGCTCGCGCGTTACGAGGATCGTCTCGCACGCGCGCTCGCCATGCTCGTCACCATGCTCGATCCCGATGCGATCGTGCTCGGCGGCGGCGTCTCGAACGTCGCACAGCTCTACGACGACCTGCCGCGGCTCGTCGCGCGCTACGTCTTCAGCGACACCTTCGACACGCCGATCCTCCGCGCCGCGCACGGCGATTCTAGCGGCGTGCGGGGCGCGGCGATGCTGTGGTCTTGACCGCGCGCGCCCGCGCGAAGAGTTCGCGAGCGCGCGGCGCGAGCGCGGCGATCGCGCCCTCGTAACGATCCATCGCTCGTCGCTGCGCGTCGGTCGGCCCCGTGAACGCGGTCGCCATGATGTGGCGCAGGTAGGCGATCTGGTCGATCGGCTGCGCGGGTTGTTGGTAGCCCGCGTTCTCGCTGCCGTTGCCGTTGCGCAGCGCATCCGCGAGGGCATCGAGCGCGTGCACGAGCTTGGGATCGCGCTTGCCGATGCGCTTCTTCTCGGTCGCGATCGTCGCGAGCCACGTCTCCCCCGTCTCCTGCGAGCGCGCGAGCGAAGCCAGGGCGTCGTACTGTGCGAGCAGTTGTGCGTGTGAGGCCTTCACCCGCGGATCGATGCGCACGTTCAACGGCGCTTCGAGCGTCGCGCCGCGCGCGATCAGGCGCACGGTGTAACGACCGGGAAGCACTTCGGGTCCGGTCACGTCGAGCCCGTAGAACACGTAGTACGGACGCGGGTCTTGTTTGGCTTTCGGGCCTCCCGGCGGATCGGTCGTGAGATCCCAAACAACGCGATTGATGCCGCCGCGCGCGGTCGCATCGAGGTGACGGATCACCGTCGTCCCGTCGAGAATTTCGAGCGTCACCTTCTCCGGCGGCGCCTTCTTCGCCCGAGCCTTCGCGTGGGCGGCGCGCGCGGGCGCCGGCGTCGGAGCCAGATAGTACGCGATGTTCGCGCCGTAGGGTTTGTTATCGGCGACGAACGCATTCTTCCCGATATCGTAGTACGGTCGCGCCGCGTAGCGCCACGCGTCGCGCGGCGCGAAAAGCGCCACGCGGCTGCGCACCGCGCGCGCGAGACCTTCGAGCGGCGTGATGTCGTCGAGGATCGCAAAGCCGCGTCCGTGCGTGCCGGCGATGAGATCGTTCGCATCGGGCTGGATCTGCAGGTCGTACACCGGCACGTGATGCGTGCCGAGCAAGAGGTCGTGCCAATGTGCTCCGGCATCGAACGACGCATAGATGCCGTCCTCGGTGCCGGCGAAGAGCAGCCTCGGTTCGCGCGGGTCTTCGCGCACGACGTATGCCCAGAGCGGCAGGCCCGCATCGCATCGAGTCCAGTGCGCGCCGTCGTCGTGCGTCACGTACACGTAGGGATGCGTGTCGCCGAAGCGATGACGGTCGAAGGTAACGTACGCGGTGCCCGCATCGACGCGCGACGCCTCGATGGATGCCACCCACGATTGCGCGGGCAATCCCGGCACGTTGGCGGTGAGGTCGCTCCACGTCGCGCCGCCGTCGGTGGAGTGCGCGAGGTGCCCGTCGTCGGTGCCGATCCAGAGCGATCCCGCCGCACGCCCTTCGGCGATCGCGTAGATCGTGCAGTAGGCTTCGGCGTTCGTATTGTCGTGCGTGATCGGGCCGCCGCTGCGCGCGAGCCATGACGGGTCGCACGGGAGCGTGAGATCGGGGCTGATCGTCTGCCACGACTGCCCCTGATCGCGCGAACGCAGCAGCACGTTGGCGCCGTAGTAGAGCACGTTCGGATCGTGTCGCGAGATCAGCAGCGGTGCGCTCCAGTTGAAGCGGAGCGGAAAACTCCCCGCGCCCGTACCGAACGCGATGATCGGCTGTGGGGAGATGTAGCGCGCCTCGCCGGTGCGCAGATCGCGCCGCGTGAGATCGCCGAAGTGCGTATCTTCGTAGATGATGTGCGAGTCGCGCGGATCGGGCATCGCGTACTGCCCGTCGCCCCAGTCCGAGATATTCCGCCACGAACCATCGGAGACGCCGCTCTGGTTCCAAAGCGTGTTCGGTCCCCACCACACCTCGTGATCCTGCATTCCGCCCATGATGTGGTAAGGCACGTCGCGATCGTAGCCGACGCGATAGACCTGCGAGAGCGGCAGCACGTTCAGATAGGTCCAATCGTCACCGCCGTCGATCGAGCGATGGAGGCCCATATCGCTGCCGAGCAGCACGTGCGCGCCGTCGGTGGGATCGATCCAGAGGTCGTGATTGTCGCCTCCGGCCTCGACGCTTTTGAACGTCTTGCCGCCGTCGGTCGAGCGTCGCAACTCGCCGGAGACGATCCACACGTCGTCGGGTCGATTCGGATCGGCGCGCACCTGCGAGAAATAGAACGGACGAAAGACCAGGTCTTGATCCGCGTTCACGAGCTTCCACGACGTGCCGCCGTCGTTCGAACGGTAGAGCATGCCGTGCTTGGTCGGAACGATCGCATAGACGACGTTCGGATGGTGCGCGGAGATCGAGAGCCCCACGCGATTGATGATGCCGCCGGGAAGTCCGTCGTGACGCGCGGGATCGGTCAGACGCGTCCACGTGCGTCCTCCGTCGGTCGAACGAAAGAGCCCGCTGCCCGTGCCGCCGCCGCGAAACGTCCACGGACGCCGCAGGTAGTCGAAGGTGCCGGCGAACGCGATCGCGGGATCGCTCGGGTCGAAAGCCACGTCGCTTCCGCCCGTCGTGGGATTTCCCGCGAGCACGCGCTGCCAATGCCGCCCGCCGTCGCTCGTGCGATAGATGCCGCGCTCGCCGCCCGGCGTGTACTCGGGCCCCATCGCCGCGACCAACGCCACGTTTGGATCGCGCGGATCGATCGCGATGCGCGCGATGTGCTGCGTCCCGCGAAGCCCCAGCGAACGCCACGTCTTGCCGCCGTCATCGGAGCGAAAGACGCCGTCGCCGAGCGCCGCGGTATTACGCGGAAAGCCTTCGCCGGTACCGACGTAGATGATCTTGGGATTCGAGGGCGCGAGCGCGACCGCGCCGATCGACGACGAACGCCCCGCAT
This sequence comes from bacterium, assembly GCA_028869385.1. Lineage (GTDB taxonomy): Bacteria > Vulcanimicrobiota > Vulcanimicrobiia > Vulcanimicrobiales > Vulcanimicrobiaceae > REEB354. The sequence goes on along the minus strand of JAGWSR010000133.1, from coordinate 11,663 downwards.
CGAAAATCGAGTGAAACGTGACGCCGCCGTCCTTCGACGCGTAGAGGCCGCTCGAACTGTGTCCGAGGTAGAGCACGCGCGGATCGCCCGGCACGCCCGCGACGCTGTCGAGACGTCCGCCCATCACCGCCGGACCGACGATGCGCCACGAGAGCGCGCCGAAGTCGCGCGGCGCAACGGTGGCGCGCGCGGCGACGACCGGACCGGCGACGAGTGCATCGGGTTCGTGCGGCGCACCGGTCGAGCACGCGGCGAGCGCGAGCGCGACGAGCGGGATCAGGCGACGAAGATGCATGCGCGTGAGAATCCTTTCCGGTATGGCCTTGCGGGGAGCCGGGATGAAACGGCGAGAACGGTGGCGGCGTGACGATGTGGCCCGCGCTCGAGCACCCGGTCATCTACAACACGGTGCAGTGGCTCGTCGGCGCGGAGCGCCCGCGCCGCTACTGCGTGCGCGAACACGGCAACGCGCATCCCGGCACGCGCGTGATCGACATCGGCTGCGGACCGGGGCTCGCCCTGCGCTACCTGCCGCGCGTCGAGTACGTCGGCTTCGATCCGAGCCCAACCTACATCGCGTGGGCGAAACGCCGTTTCGGGGGTCGAGGCCGCTTCGAGTGCGGCACGTTCGACGCCGCTGCCGCCGACGCGCTCGGGCCGTACGATCTCGTGCTGCTGCTCGGGACGATTCACCATTGCGACGACGAGACCGCGCGCGTGCTCTTCGCCGACGTCGCGCGTGGGCTCGCGCCGGGCGGGCGGGCGATCACGCTCGACCCGTGCTTCACGCCCGAGCAGTCGGGCCTCGCCCGCGCGGTCGCTCGCGCGGATCGCGGGCGCCACGTGCGCTCGCCGCAAGCATATCGAGATCTCGCCGAGCCGCTGCTTGCGACGCACGCATCCGAGGTGCGCGACGGGATGCTGCTCATTCCGACCACCGTGCACATCGGCGTCTTTACGAACGCTCAACGCGCCTCCTGACGCACGCGCCCGATCACCGCGAGATCGAGCCCTTGCACCACCGTCGGATGATCCACGTCGAATCCATCGCGACGCATGCGTTCGGTGAGCAGCAGGTTCATGCGTCGCACCGCGGCGACCCCGTAGCGCGACGCCATGCCGCCGTACACGTAGGTTCCTCCGACGGCGGAGATGACCGGACGCACGACATACTGCGCGCGATCCACGCCGACGGGAAAGAACGTTACCGTGCGACCGCGATAGAGAAAGCTCATCGCCGACTCGACCGCGCAGACGCGCGAACCAACCGGAACGGCTGCGGAGAGTTGCTCGCCGAGACGGCTGCGCGCGATGCCTCCACGACTGAAATCCGTCTCGGCGTTCGAGACGAAGGCCGGAATGAAGCTCTGCCCGATGCGCGCGGCCGAGAGCGTCGGTCCACCGGCATACGGATCGATGCATGCGGCGAACACGAGCGCGGCAGCCGCGAGCGCGGTAAAGGCGCGCGCCCGCGTGCGTGCGGATGCGAGATGATACGCGCGCGCGAAGCCGAGTGCGGCCGCCCACACGAGGATCGGAAAGTAGTACGAGTGGTAGTGCGTGATGAAGCCGACCTTTTCGGCGCCGCCGATCGAGCCGGTCACGTTCGGAAGCATCGTCACCACAGCGACGAGCGCGGCCCGGCGATCGAAGAGCGCGAAGCCCAAGAGCACGGTATTCACGAACACGAAGGTGAGCGTATCGCCCAGCAACTGCGGTGAGAGCAGACGCGCGAGCGTCGCGGTGTTCCGCGGAAAATAGCCGCCGTTGTCGCCCTGCACCAGCAGCACGTGCGTCACGACGACCGAGAAGGCGACGAGTCCCACGCCGAGGAGCAGCTTGAACCAACGATCCGAGCACGAGCGCCACGATAGGAGCGTCACGAGGAGCAGCACGATGCCGCCGACGAGCGCGCCACGCTCGGTCGTCGCGGCACAGAAGATCGCGGCACCGGCGAGCGCGAATCGGTTCGTGATACGCGTGGCCGCGAGCACGAGCAACATACCCGCGAGCATGAAGAGACGATCGGGATAGAACTGTCCGTAGAGCAGACTGTCGCCGAATGCCGGATGCGTGACGACGATCGCCCCGAAGAGCAGCGCGACGCCCAGCGGAACTCGCTCGGCGAGGAGCAATGCGAGCGCGCAGTAGAGCAGTCCGGCAAACGCAAGCGCGAAGGCGCCCAAGAGCACGATCGGAGCGGGCACGAGTGCGGCGATCCAGCCCAGCGGGACGAGCACGAAGTACGCATGCAGTTGGAGCAGGTTGTCGCTCGCGAGCGGCGGTCCGACGAGCGGATCGGACGCGATCTCTGCGGGCGTGCGCCGGAAGACTTTCGCACGCTCGTAGACTTGAATCTGCGCGAAGAGATTGCTCGCGGGAATACCCCGGTGCGCCACGCTCTCCGTCGCCTGAAAGAACATCGCGGTGTCGCCCTGGAAGTTCTCGATCTGCAGCGACTTCATCGCCGTGAGGACGAGCGCGAACGCGAGCAGCACCAGCGCGAGCACGCGGTGCGCGCGGGTCGGGGCGAGCGTTGCAAGCGTCACGTCAGGCTCCTCGGAGGCAAGAGGTCGCGGGGCTCGTCGTAACGCCGCCCACCCCGCAAGCGAGCCGCGCGAATGAAGCCGGGCCGTGCCTTGACCTCGGTCAGAACCTTCGCGACGTACTCTCCCACGAGACCGACCGCGAAGAGGTTGAGCCCTCCGAAGAAGAGCGTCACGACGAGCACGGTGGTGATGCCGCGCGGAGCGATGGTCGGGATTGCGATGCGCAGCACCGCCTCGATCGCCGCCGCCACGAACGAGAGCACGAGCAGGGCGAATCCCGCGTTCATCAAGAGCGTGAGCGGCGCTCCGCTGAACGAGAAGATCGCGCGCTTGGCCCAGTCCAGGTTGCGGCCGAGGTCGTTCGTCGAACGTCCGAACGCTCGCTCCGGGCGCACGTACGGCACGCCGATCTGCTTGAATCCGACGTAGGCGCGCAACCCGCGCAAAAAGAGATCGCGCTCCGAACACGCGAGCAGCCAGGTGACGACGCGCCGATCCATCAACGAGAAATCTCCCGCGTCCAGCGGCATCGGCACCGCGCTCGTCGCCGCGAAGAGCCGGTAAAAGAGTTTGTACGCTGCTTCACGCGCGCGCGGCATATCGCGCCGGTCGCGTCGACCGTACACGACATCGTAGCCCTCCTCGTAGCGCGCGTAGAAGGCCTCGATGAGTTCGGGTGGATCCTGGAGGTCGCCGTCGAGCAGCACGATCGCATCGCCCGTCGCGAGCTCCATGCCGCTGCGAAAGGCCATTTGCGAGCCGAAGTTTCGCGCGTGCGAGATACCGGTCACGTGCGGATCTCGCGCGCTCAAAGCGCGAATCACCTCGGCACCGTCGTCGGGGCTGCCGTCGTCGACGAAGATGATCTCGTACGGCACGTCCAAACGCCGAAAGACCGCCGTGAGGCGCTCGTGCATCACCGGGATCGCCTGCGCGTCTCGATAGCACGCGACGATCGCGCTCACGCTTCGCTTGCGCGGCGCCGCGCCGGCGCTCGCGGCGGCGAAACTCGCGTTGTCGAGCGTCTCGATCCAGCGCGCCGTCGCGCGCAAGCCCTCGTCGAGCGAAACGTTTGGGTGCCAGTCGATCGCTTCCGCCGCGCGACGCGGATCGGCGTACCACGGAGCATGCACGTCCCACGAACGGGCGGAGTAGCCGCCGAACTCCGGCTCCCGCGCGAGCGCGAAGACGTCGCGCGAGATCGCGGCGAGTTCGGCGAGCGTCGTCGGTCGACCGGTTCCGATGTTGATGCTCGCGCCGTACAGTTCGGGACGCATCGCATACGCGGCTCGCACGAACGCACGCACCACATCGTCGACGTACACGAAGTCGCGCGTGATCTCCGGCGACGCGAGCGGCGGATACCCGCCGGCGAGCCCCGCGCGAACGAGTTGCGGCACCAAACGACTCGTGTCTTCGAGGACGCCGTAGACCGCATAGAGGCGCAGATTGACGCACGGAAAGCCGCGCTGCGTGCCCATGTACCGGAGATGCTCCGCCGCCGCGAGCTTCGAGACGGCGTAGTGGCTGTTCGGCTCGCACGGTGCCGACTCGGACGGCGCGCTCGCGTTGGTTCCGTACTCCGACGAACTCCCCGCGTGCACGAACGCCACGAGATCGCTCGCGGCGAGCGCTTCGGTGAGCGTCGCGAGCGCGACGACGTTGGTCGCGTAGATGCGTTCGATCTCGCTCTGACCCGGATACGCCCCGTATGCAGCGCAGTCGAAAACGATCGCCGGACGCACGCTTGCGACGAGGTCGCGCACCGCCGCCGGATCGCGCACATCGGCATGACGGAGCGGAACGGACGTTCCGGCGAGTCGCCACGCGCCGTCGTGCAGGGCGACGGCAACCACATCGTCGCGAACGCTCGCAAGCGCGCGCGCGAGGTTCGCGCCGATGAAGCCCGATGCACCGGTCACGAGGATCGGTCCACGAAGCGCGCGCATCTCGCGCGCGAACTCTTCGATCATCCGACGCAGCGCTCCACGATCCGGGCCGCATCGAGCCCGTCGCGCGCGCGCAGCCACGCTTGCGAACCGTACCGGTCGAAGCGATGCCGCGCATGCGCGGTTTCGAAGCGCGCGATGTTCGCGCCGGCCCGCGCGCACGCATAGGCAACCTGCATCGCGAGCCCACCCTGCGCGACGTGCTCCTCGGCGACGAGCACCGAGCGCCCTTGCGCGATCTCCGCGAGCAATTCGGGCGGCAGCGTTCCAAGCGGTAGTTCGCCGACACTCCAAAGGCTCGGCCGCCGCTCCGGCGCGAGGCGCTCGAACGCGCGCGCATAGCTCGCCGCAAGCGGACCGATCGTGATGACGCTCGTTTCGACGCCGGCGCAGAGGCGTCGCCACGCCGCGAACGGCGGTGCGGTGGGTTCGTCGGCCTCGGCGCGAGCGAGCCGCAGATAGCAGGGCACCGCGGACGCTGCGGCACGAGCGACGAGCGCGTCGATGTCGCTCGCGAAGGCCGGCACGTACACGGCGAAATCGGGAATCGCGAGCAGCGTTCCATAGTCGTCGAGCGCGTGATGCGTCGGCCCCATGACGCCGTAGCCGTAACCGCCGCCGTTGCCGACCACGCGCACCGCGTGCCCGAGAAACCCGAGGTCGTTGCGCAGTTGCTCGAACGCGCGCGCGTAGGTGAACGAGGCGATTCCATACACCCACACCTCGAATCCACGCGCGGCGAGCCCGGCCGCCACACCGATCATGTTCTGTTCGGCGACGCCGGCGTTGATGAAGCGGTCGCCGAGACATCCGGCGAGGGGTTCGAGCACGTCGAAGCCGACATCGGCGGTGAGTACGACGGTCCGCTCGTGAGCGCGGCGCAGCAATGCGTCGCGAAACGCCTCTCTCACGGTGTTTTCTCCAGCGCCTCGAGCGCGAGTTCGTAAAGCTCGCGCGTGAGTGGGCGGTAGTGCCATTCGAGGCGATCTTCCATGAACGCGATACCGTGCCCCTTGACGGTCTCGAGCACGATGACGCGCGGACGTTCGGACGGAGCGATGAGCGCGGTGCGAATGGCGCGTGGGTCGTGACCGTCAACCACGCGCACCTCCACATCGAATCCGGCAATTTTTTCGGCGAGCGAGTCGAGCGACGCGACGCTTGCGGTGGTACCGAACCCCTGCAATCCGTTGCGGTCGATCAAGATCGTCAGGTTCGCGAGACGATGGTGCGCAGCGAAGATCAGCGCTTCCCACGTCGAGCCCTCCTCCCATTCGCCGTCGGAGGTGAGCACGTAGACCTGGCCGGGCTCGCGACGTAGCCGAAGCCCGAGGGCGCTTCCGGCCGCGAGCGAGCATCCGTGTCCGAGGCTCCCGCTCGCGAAGGGTGTCTGAGGCGCGCGCGCCGGCGGATGCGCGGGCAAGGCGGTATCGTCGCGATGAAAGGTCGCGAGCTCGTCGTCGCTGCGTATGCCGAGCGTCCATTGCACGACGTAGAGGGCTCCGGCCGCATGACCCTTCGAGAGAACGAAGAGGTCGTGCGGCCGGAGGAACTCGTGATGGAGCACGAGCAGCGCGTCGAGTGCGGAGAGATTCCCGCCGATGTGCCCGACGCCGCTCTCGAAGTGCATGCGTAGGAGCCGGGCACGAGCGCGGCGGGTTATCTCCGAATAGGTCACATGAGCGGTTTCGGCACGGTGACCTGCGAGTACCCGCCCGCCTTGAGGGTCGCATTGAGGGCGGGCAGCGTGGCGCGGTAGGCTTCGAACGCTCGCGAGCCGTCGCGCCACTCCGCATCCACCCGCGATGCGAGATCGCGTTGCGCCGGGGTGACGATGCCGGTCTGCATCAACGACTGCAGATCCTCGCGCAGCTTGCCGGGGCGCTGGACGAAGTCTTCGAAGTTGTGGAAATCGGCCGTGAGTCGATCGCGCAGCGTCTGTTGCGCGTCGAGCGACGCCGCGATCGCTTGTGCCGTCGCAGCGTCGTGCTTGGCATCGGCCGCGCTCTTCGCATGCTCGAGCGTCGCGCGCACATCGTCGAGCGCGTTGAGGCCGACGTCGAGTGCCGAGAACTTCGCCTGCGCGCGCTCGCCGAACGCGTAGGACGCCTGCCATTGCGCCTGCGTGAAGCGGGTGTCGGGATCGGCCTTGACCACGAAGCGGCCGGTGAAGCTCTTGCCGCCGACCACCATGCGATAGCCGTACGTACCCGGCGGTACGGAGACCCCGTCATCGGGGCCGCGGAAGTACTTACCGGCGCCGTTCCACTTCACCGCGGGAGCGGTCGAGAAGTTCCACGCGAAGTGCTGCAGTCCGGCACCGTTCGGAATCCAGGGTTTGGGTTTACCCTTGCTCGGCACGAATGGGTTCGGCGGACGGTCGCCGCTATAGCTGCGCACGATGCGACCGCGCGCATCGAAAATCTCGAGCGTCGGCGCCTGCGCGCCGGGCTTCTCCTGATAATAGGTGAAGACCGCGCCGAACGTGGGGTTCTGCCCGGCGTAGTCCGTGTAGATGCCCTCGTCGTTGCCGTGCATCGTGTACTGATACGCGGTGCGCGGCGCGAGGACGAACGGCGCGTTCGGCGCCGAGCACGCCGCGAGTTGCAGCGGGCGCAAGTCATCCATCGCGTAGATGGCTCGGCCGTGCGTCGCGATGTAGAGATCGTCCCATTGCGGCTGGTAGCGAATGTCGCGCACGGCGACCGTCGGCAGATCGTTCTTGAAGTCGTGCCACGACGTTCCGCCGTCGCACGAGATAAAGAATCCGGTCTCGGTTCCCGCATAGACGAGCTTGGGATCGTGCAGATCCTGACGCACCGAGCGCGCGTACCAGGTGCCTTTCGGCAGGCCGCTCGCAATGTTGCTCCAGGTCTTGCCGAAGTCGTGTGTGACGAGCAGATACGGCGTGTAATCGCCGAGCAGGTGTCGATCGATGCTCGCATAGACCGTACCGTCATTCGTCGTGGACGGCGCGACCGTCTCGACGGCGCCGTGATCGGGCACCGCGTGCGGGGTCACGTTCGCCCAATGCTTGCCGCCGTCGAGCGTGTATTGAATCTGCCCGTCGTCGGTGCCCACCCAGATCTCGCCCTTGCGCAGGCTCGAGCCCTCGATGTCGAGGATCGTGTTGTAGTTTTCGGCGCTCGACACGTCGTGCGTGATCGGACCGCCCGCGGGCTGCTGATGCTTCTTTTCGTCGAGCGTGAGATCGGGCGAGATCGCGCGCCAGTGCGCGCCGCGATCGCTCGTCTGAAAGACGACGTTGGCGCCGAGCCACGCAACGTGCCCGTTCCACGGCGCGAACGCGATCGGCGCATCCCAGTTGAAGCGATACTTGGCGGTGCGCAGATCGAACTGCTGCACGCCCGTGCCGAAGTACGGCTGCGCGAAGAACGAATCGCGCGTCGCGCGGTTATACACGACGAGCGATCCCGCTTGCGTGTCCGACCACATGAGGTTGTTATCGAGCGGATCGGGCATCGCCCACTCGCCGTCGCCGCCGTTGACTTCGACCCAATCGCTGTTGAGAATTCCCGACGGATTCGTCGTGAAGGCCGGGCCGCACCACGCGAGGTTGTCTTGCCAACCGCCGCAGATCCAGTACGGATTGCCCTGCATGCCGACGCCGACGTGATAGACTTCGCCGATCGGGAGGTTGCGCCCGAAGAACCAGCTCGCGCCGCCGTCGAGCGAGGTCGCGACGCCGCCGTCTTCGGCGACGATCATGCGCTTGGGATCGTTCGGCGCGATCCACATACCGTGGAAGTCGCCGTGCGGCCCGTCGAAGATCGGCCGCCATGTCTTGCCGCCGTCGTGCGAACTCGCGAGCAGCATCGAGATCGCAAAGACGTGATCCTTATCGCTCGGATCGACGGCGAGATGCGAGAAGTAGAACGGGCGCTGATCGGCGATCGTGTCGTCGCTGACCATCGTCCACGTCGCGCCCGCATCGTCGGAGCGCCACAAGATCCCCTTCTTCGCTTCGATCAATGCATAGACGCGATTGCCGTCGCTCGGTGCGACCGCGAGGCCGATGCGCCCGGTGATTCCATCGGGGAGGCCGTGTCCGGTGAGATGCGTCCAGGTCTTGCCGCCGTCGGTGGACTTGTAGAGTCCGTCATCCGCGCCGCCGCTATGCGTCGTCCAAGGCTTGCGCTCGAAATGCCACATGCCCGCGTACACCACGTTCGGATGATGCGGGTCGAGCGCGAGATCGGAGACGCCCGAGCGATCGCTCACGTAGAGCGTCTTCGTCCAGGTCTTGCCGCCGTCGTCGGTCACGTACACGCCGCGATCCTGACTCGGGGCAAAGATATCTCCCAGCGCACCGACGATCACGTGATCGGGATGCTGCGGATCGATCAAAATGCGAGTGATCGTGCGCGTCGCCTCGAGCCCCATGCTCTTCCACGTCTTCCCGCCGTCGGTCGTCTTATAGACGCCGCCGCCCGGAATCACGTCGTTGCGTGGGTTGCCCTCACCGGTACCGACCCACACGACGTTATCGTTGCTCGGATCGATCTTCACGTCGCCGATCGAGGCGACCGGCTCTTTCTCGAAAACCGCCTGCCAGGTGCGGCCGCCGTCGGTCGTCTTCCACACGCCGCCGCCCGCAGCCGCGACGTAATAGAGGTTCGGGTCTTTCGCCGAGCCGACGACGTTGGCGGCGCGCCCACCCGGGAGCGCCGGGCCGATCTCGCGCCAGCGCATGGATTGATAGACGGGCTTCGCCGTGGGGACCGGCGAGGGCGTCGCACTTGGCGACGCCGCCGGCGATGCCGCGGCGACGAGCGTCGCGAAAACGAGAGCAAACAACGAGCATCCTCCCGGAGGTTCGAGCGTGTGTCGCTCCACTATAGAGCGCGAGCCGTCAAAAAGTCCTCAGAGCGACAGGCGCGCCTGCGTACGACGGGTAAGATTCGAGCAGCCGAAAAGGAGGCTCCTCACGTGAATCGTCCTACTTCTCGTCCCATGACACGCAAAGAAGCGCTCGGCGGACTCGTCGTCCTTCCCGCGCTCGCCGCCGCGCTCGTCGCGGGGACCACCGCGATCGCCGAAGCCAAAGGCACGAAGGCGCAATTCAAGTATCAAAATAAGCCGAACGGCAAGCAGCAGTGCTCGGGCTGCACGCTCTTCATCCCCGGTAAGACCGCAACGGCCGCCGGAGCGTGCAAAGTCGTCGCCGGCGAGATCAGCCCCCACGGCTGGTGCACCGCCTTCGGAGCGAAATAGCGCGACGCGGAATCCCGCTAAGTCCAAAGAAAAACGAAGAGGGCTCGTCGGCGAGACGAGCCCTCTTCACGTTCCGAGATGCGTGGGCTACACGACTTCGAAGAGGCCCGCCGCGCCCATGCCGCCGCCGACGCACATCGTCACGACGACGTATTTGACGCCGCGGCGCTTGCCTTCGATCAGCGCGTGCATCGTCATGCGCGCGCCGCTCATGCCGTAGGGGTGGCCGATCGAGATCGCGCCGCCGTCCACGTTGTAGCGATCGTTCGGAATACCGAGCGTATCGCGGCAGTACACGGTCTGAACGGCGAAGGCTTCGTTCAGTTCCCAGAGACCGATGTCGTCAATCTTCAGGCCGTGCTGCTTGAGCAGTTTCGGCACCGCGTACACGGGACCGATGCCCATCTCGCCCGGCTCGCAGCCCGCGACCGCGAAGCCGCGGTAGATGCCGAGCGGCTCGAGGCCGCGCTGCTCGGCGAGTTTCGAGTCCATCAGCACGACCGCCGCCGCACCGTCCGAGAGCTGCGACGAGTTGCCCGCGGTGATCGTGGTCTCTTTGATGCCGGGCACGGCGCCTTTGAGCTGCGAGAGCCCTTCGAGCGTCGTTTCGGGACGATTGCCCTCATCGTGCGCGAGCGTCACGTGCTTTTCGGTGACGACGCCCGTCTCTCGATCTTGAACGTACATCCACGTCGGCATCGCGACGATCTCCGCCGCGAAGCGTCCCGCCTGCTGCGCCGCGGCGGTACGCTGCTGGCTCTGCAGCGCGTACTCGTCTTGCGCTTCGCGCGCGACCTTATACTTCTTCGCCACGTTGTCGGCGGTGTAGAGCATCGGCATGTACACGTCGGGGGTGTGGCGCAGCAGCCACTCCTCGGTGTAGTGCGACATGTTGAGATCGTTCTGCACCAACGACACGGACTCGACGCCGCCCGCGACGACGATCTCCGCGCCGTCCACGATGACGCGCTTGGCGCCCGCGACGATCGCATCGAGACCGGACGCGCAGAAGCGGCTCACCGTCGAACCCGAGACGGTCACCGGGCATCCGGCGCGCAGCGCCGTCGTGCGGCCGATGTTGTTGCCGGTCGCGCCCTCGGGGAGCCCCGCCCCGATCACGACCTCTTCGATTTCGGCCGGATCGACCTTCGCGCGATCCATCGCTTCGCGAGCGACGAAGCCCGCGAGCGTCGCGCTCGGCGTCTGATTGAATGCGCCGCGGAACGCCTTACCGATCGGCGTCCGCGCCGCCGAGACGATCACCGCCTCACGCATTGACGAGTTCTCCCTGTTTCAGTGCTGCAAACGTGCCGTTCTTTTCGGCGATGGCTTTGAGTAGCGGCGCGGGCTCCCACCCGAACTCCACCACCTTGTCGTAGACGTGCTTCACACCGACTTCATCCGCGTACCACATCGGTCCGCCGTGGTGCGGCGGGAAGCCGTAGCCGAAGATGTAGACGATGTCGATGTCGCCGGGACGCAGCGCGACGCCCTCTTCGAGCAGGTACGCGCCGCGGTTGATCAGCGCGAACACCAGACGCTGCAGGATCTCTTCGTCCGAGACCTCGCGCGGCGCGATGCCGTGCTTCTTTGCCTCTTCGGCGAAGAGCGCTTCGATCTCCGGATCGGCGATCGGCTCGCGTCCCTTGCCGACGCTCTTGTCGTACTTGAAGTAGCCGCCCATCGTCTTCTGTCCGAGACGCTTCATCTCGACCAGACGGTCGATCACGTCGGTGCGGCCCTTCGCAACGTCGGGGCGCGCCTTCGCGATGTGCCATGCGACGTCGATGCCCGAGAGATCGCCCATCGCGAACGGTCCCATCGGGAAGCCGAACTTCTTAGCCACGCGGTCGATCCGCATCGGCGAGATGCCCTCTTCCGCGAGCGCTCCCGCGGCCTTCGCGTAGTCGAAGACCATGCGATTGCCGAT
>JAGWSR010000132.1 GCA_028869385.1 bacterium | reverse complement strand
TGGACGTCAAGGTGGATCACGACGTCGCACTCGACATCACGCTCGAACCGCTCGACGCGCCGACGTTGCGCACCATCGGGCACGTGACGGTGGATGGGCGGCTGGCGCCGCTGCGCGGCGTGATCCCCGCTCAGGATCTCTCGCGCGCCGACATGGCGCGCATGGGGCAGACGCAGATCACGCAGTCGCTCCTCGCCGTGCCCTCGGTGACGTTTGCTCGCCCGGATGGCGGCGGCGATGCCGCGATCGCCACGGTGGCGCTGCGCGGACCCGATCCGTCGGAGACGCTCGTTGGGCTCGACGGCCAGCTCCTCAACGATGCCAATACCGGTGACATCGATCTCTCCCGCTTCCCGGTGGCGGCGTTCAGCTCGGTGGACCTCACCGAGGGGCTCGGTCCGCAGGATAGCGAGGGGAGCAACACCATCGGCGGCGCGATCAACCTCGTGTCGCTGCGCCCCACGCACGACGCGCACGTTTCGTTCATGTCGAGCGCGGGCTCGTTCGGTTCGTCGGAGCAATGGATCAACGCGACCGGCACCCGTGGCCGGCTCGGCTACGCGTTCGCGGTCGATAACCAACACGAGGCGGGGTACGTGAACCAGGTGCAAAACCTCGTCACCGATCCCGCGACCAATGCGACCACGCCGGTACTGCTCGGCTCGGGCCTCGCCGAGCGTTCGCTGCTCGGCAACCTCACGTACGCATTCTCGCAGCGATCCGACATCTCGGCGCGTTACTTCGTGCTCGGCGATGCGCGCGACACGAGCAGCAGCGTCAACGGCATCGACGGAGATCCCGGCTCGCCGACCTACGGCGAGTTCATCGGACCCGGCCCGCAATCGCTCGCGCAGACGATCCGCGCGTATCTCGTGCACGGACGCGTGCCGCTCGGTGCCGGCGAACTCGTCGCCGAAGCCTCGACGACCAACGATTCACTCGGCCTTCTCGGCGGTGCCGCCACGCCGTACGACGTGACGCATCAGGACAAGCGCAGCACCGGATCGCTGCAGTGGGGCCGCACCTTCGATCGGTCGGAGTATGCGTTCGGCGCGCTCACGCGCTACGAAGCGTTCGACTTCGTGGATCCGAGCGGCGCCGTGCCCGCGCTCGGTCAATCCGTCGCGCAGTACTTCGCGCGCGGAAGCGTGCAGGCGACCAAAGAGCTTCAGTTGCAGGGCGGGCTCTACGGCTCGCGCTACTCGAGCTTCGGCTCGCAACTCGACGGCCGCCTCGGTGCGATCTACAACCTCACGCCGCAGACGGCGCTGCGCTTCTCGGTGGGAACGGGATTTCGCGCGCCGCTCTTGATCGAGCGTTACGTCTTCCCCGTCGCGCAACTCACGCAGGACGCGCGCGGCGTGTGGGTCGGTCAAGGGAATCCGAACGAAGGCCCCGAGCGCGCGACCGAGTACGAACTCGGACTCTCGCAACGCTTCACGCACGACGCCACGATCGACGTCTCGGTCTATCGAACCAACTTGCGCAACCCGATCGAAAACTACTATCCGCTCGCGCTCGCGAACGCCAACGTGTGCAGCGATCCGACGAAAAACAGTCCGAACGCGCCGGATCCGGCGTGCTTCTCGTATCCGATCAACGTCGGTAACGCCGTCTATCAAGGCGCCGAGGTTCGCTTCGCGCAGCGTTTCACGCCGGGGAATCTCTTCTTGACCGCGAGCTACGGTCTGAACGTCGCCTATCCGTTCAATCTCGGCGATAGCGTTTCGAATCCCACCTCGGGCGGCGATCTCGTCAACGGCCAGCAATTCCTCGGCATTCCGCAGCAGCAAGGCTCGCTGCAACTCGACTGGACGCCGGGCCACTGGCACAGCTCGGTTCAGGCGATCTTCCGCGGAAAGAACAACGAACTCGGTCAAGGTCCGCTCACCTTCATCAATGCGGCCGTCGGTCTGAAGGTCAACGACGCGCTCGACGTAACGCTCGCGGCGACCAACCTCTTCAACGACGGTGCCGGACGCTATACGCTCTTCGGCGGCGGCGTACCGTACAACGGCGTCGGGGGTCCGTTGCCGACCGATCGTCTCGCTACGACGCCGGCGAGCGCGAAGCTGCTCTTCACGTTCCGCGAGTAACGTTCGTCAGTCGTCGTATCCCGCGTCGCTGCCGTCATCGTACGCAATCTCCTCGACGTCGACACGATAGCGCTGCGGGCGCCCGACTGCTTCGCGCATGCTCCCGGTCTCGTCGCCGAACCTAATGTACGGAATCACGAGCGCGACGCGGTTACGGCTCTTGGGCCGAAGCCGTTCGCGTGCGTGGAGTTCGGTGATCGCGATGCGGGCGCCGGACGGGCGTTCCACGACGAACGCGAGATCGACGGCACGTACGCCCTTGTCGGCGAGGTTTGCGATCTCGAAATCGATGCGCATCGTGCGATCGCCCTCGGCGACGGATAGAACCCGCGCGCGCATGAGCCGTGCGAGTTCGCTGCGATGACGTGCGTCACGCTCGTGCGCTTGCGCGGCGAGGCGTGCGCCGACCGTGCGCGCAAGCTCGGCGTTGCGCGCGCTCACCGGGCCCGCCGGGCGAGAACAACCGAAGAGGCTCGCCGAAACGGCGAGCCCCACGAGCGATTGCGACGCGAGGCGCTTCAACATCCGGGTGCGCCGGAGATGAAGTGGATGCTGAGTAGCGGATGCAGCTCGATGCCGTTCGGGGCCACGCCCGTCTGCCCGTGCAGCGCGTCGAAGAGCGGCACGCCGGTGAAATCGGCGACGATCGTGTTCGGGAAGTTGTAGAACGACGATGGCGGCTGACCGAAACAGTTGGTCATCTGCGCGCGAACGTTGCTGAAGATGCTGCCGAATCCCGAGTCGCAGGCGTCGCTGCACGTTGGATCGGGCGGCTCCACGATCATCGTCTGGTTTGGATTGCTCGGGTCGGCAATCACCATGTGGTAGTCGTGATCCGCTTCGATCTTCCATCCGACGAGGATCGCGCGCACGGTGTACACCTGCGTCTCGGTCGGCGCGTAGCGCGAGGTGTCGTCGTATTGGTTGTAGCCCGACGGCACGGGGATCGCGTCGAGTGCCGAGACGGTCGTGCTTTGGGTGTTCCAGTCGATCAGATGCTCGTCGGGATCGTCGAGCGTCTTGATGTGCCAGCGTTGTACGCCGCAACTCGTTCCGCAACTCGTCCCTTGCGGTCCGCTGCCCGCCGGCGTGGGGAAGGGCGTCGGTCCGCCGCTCGGCGAGGGCGTCGCGGTCGACTGCGGCGTTGCCGTCGGCTGCGGCGTGGAACTCGGTGTCGCGGTGGGCTTCGGCGTCGGCGTTCCGGTCGCGCTGCTCCATGCGACGTCGTCGACGTATTGATAGATGTCGCCGCTGCTATAGCCGTCGGCGTGCACGCCGAAGTAGATCCAGACGCTCTGACCCGCGTATGCGCTCACGTCGTACGTGCGCTGCGTCCAGCCGCTCGTGCTCTTCGCTTCGGTGAAGAGGTTGTCGATGACCGCGCCGTTCGCGTCGAGCAAATCGGCCTCTTGATACGCGTACGTCGTCGACGTTTCGTTCGTGCCCTCGTAGAGCCAGAACGTCAGCTTGCCGTTCGCGGGCACCGTTACTTGCTGACAGAGCCCGGAGTCGCCATTGATCTCGGGCGTCGAGACTTGGCCGTTGAGATCGCTGTACTTGCCGGTGTGCGCGCGATACGTCGCGACGCGCGCGTTGACCGAGCCGCACTGCTGCCAGTAGGTGTAGCCGCCCGATTCGAAGCCGCCGTCCTGCAGGATGCCGTTCGCGTCCATCGGCGCTTTGGAATGCGACGTGGGCGATGCGTGCGGTAACGCGATGGTGCGATGCGCCGCCGCATGGTACGGCGTTCGACCGCTCGATGCGGGAAGAGTGTTATTCGAGCCGCCGCCGTTACAGGCGACGAGCAGCGCGAGCGTGACGAGCGCTGCCGCGATGCGCGGTGTGTTCACGTTGGGTACCCTCTCTCAACGGACCGATGATCTTTCAGAGGGTATTGTGAAGCATGCAGCTTATCAAGGCGTTAAATCCTTCTAGAGGCAGTTACCACTCATGACCAGCACTACCATGAAAGCCGTACGCTTGAACGCCGTTGGCGACGGCTTGCACGTCGAATCGATCGCCGCGCCCGTTCCCGCCGCCGACGAGTCGCTCGTGCGCGTGCGCGCGGCGGCGTTCAATCGTCGCGACGTCTTCATCACGCAAGGACTCTACCCGGGCATCGAGGTGCCGCGCACGCTCGGATCCGACGGCGCGGGAACGCTGCCGGATGGCCGCGAGGTCGTGATCGATCCGATGCTCGATTGGGGCGACGACTCGCACGTGTGGTCGCCGAAGGCCTCGATTCTCGGTATGCCGCGCGACGGCACGTTCGCGCAGTACGTGGCGGTGCCGAGCGGCAACGTGTACGATAAGCCCGCGCATCTCACGATGGAAGAGGCGGCGGCGTTGCCGCTCGCGGGGCTCACCGCCTATCGCGCGCTCGTGACGCGCGGCGAGGTGCGCGCGGGCGAGACGGTGCTCGTGCCCGGGATCGGCGGCGGCGTGCAGACCTTCGTGCTGCTCTTCGCCAAGGCGCTCGGCGCACGGACCATCGTCACCTCGCGCAGCGATGCGAAGCTCGAGCGAGCGCGCGCGCTCGGCGCCGACGTGACCATCAACTACGCCGTCAATCCCGACTGGCACAAGGCCCTCAAGCGCGGCGAGGTGGATCTCGTCGTGGACTCCTCGGGCGGCGATACGTTGAACAAAGCATTCGGCGTGGTGCGCCCGGGCGGGCGAATCGTGATCTACGGCGGCACGCGTCTCGAATCGACGTTCCGGCTCTTTCCGCTCTTCTGGAATCATCTCGACATCCGCGGAACCTCGATGGGGAGTCCGGCGGATTTTCAGGCGATGCTCGAACTCGTGAATCGCCACGAGATTCGTCCGGCGGTAGACCGCGTCTATCCGATGGATCAGGTGGCGGCGGCTGCCGAGCGCATGGCGCAGTCTGAGCAGTTCGGCAAGATCGTCCTCACGATCGACTAGCGAGCGCCCGCGCGAGGAAGTGCTCGGTGATCTCCTCGCACGTGCGCGGCCGCTCGAGCCATACCTGGTGGCCGACCTCGGGCACCACGAGATACTCGGCGTTCGGGATCGACTCGGCGAGATCGTCGTCGATCAGATGCAAGAACGGATAGGTTTGGGCGCCGGAGACGATCAACGTCGGCGCCGCGATCGAGCGTACCGCCTGCGCGGAGAGCGGCGGAAAGAGCGTGCCGCGTGCGAGCATCACGTCCCACTCGTGCGCGTCGCGCAGCGTCGCGTCGCGATCCTCTTGCGACCAACGCTCCCATCGATGCGGGTCGTCGAAGACGTAGTCGATGAAGGTGGCGACGCCGCGTTCGCGATCGCCCGAGCGAAACGCATCCTGCATCGGGCGTACCATGCGCCGCTGAATATCGCGATACATCGCTCGCCCTTCGGCCGCGCGTGCGGCCGGAAGCTGTTCGAGCAACGAGATTGCGGGCGGCTCCACGAGCACCAGGGCGCGCAGCATCTCGGGGTGACGAACGGCGAAGAAGAGCGCGTCGAGCGCACCGTATGAGTGTCCGACGAGCACGATCTTCCCGAGGTGTTGCGTGCGCACGAACGCGGCGAGATCGTCGGCATCGGTGAGTGCGGAGTATCCGGCGATGGCACGGTTGTGATTCGGCAGGTTGTAGCGCCGGCTGTACGCGATCGCCGTGTAATGCGCCGAGAACGCGTCGACCGTTTGCTTCCAGTACGACATGTCGGAGAGCGATCCGTGCAGGAAGACGATCGGCGCTCCGCTCCCTTCGCTCGCGTAGTGGAGCCGTACGCCGTTACCCAGGTCGGCGACGCCGAATCTCACCCGCGGCGAAGCGTCGGAAGCGTGCGCCGGCAGCGCGGCGACGAGGATGGATGCTGCGAGAAGCGCGATGCGCGGGGCTTTCATCATGCCGCTAGCGTCTCCCGAGCGACGCCGTCGATGCAACGAAACAGGGACGAACGGAGCGATCTCGGGGCTCTACCGAGCGCTCAGCGAGCGAGGCGATACGCGTAGAGTGTATCGAGCTGGAGCATCGTGCCGAGTTCGGCCTCGACGAGCGGAGCGTGCTCCGCGCCCACGATCGAGGCCCACGACGGGTTGAGGATCGCGGTCTCTTCGGCGGTCATCTCGCGCGCGAGCGCGTGCGCTGCAACCGTGCCTTCTTGCGCGAGCGCGATCAGGTACGCGAGCATCTGCCGAGCCATCGCGGGCCAGAGAATCGGTCGCGCGGTTCCGTAGATCGCGAGCACGAGTTCGGGAATGGTCTGTGCGCCGCCGCGCAGCGCGTCGAGGAGTTCGGCCTCGCGCGCCTGCCGGTGCGCGATGTACTCGGCAATCTTCGCCTGCGCATCGTCGACGACGGGACCGTGTCCTCCGTAGATGCGCTCGGCTTGTGCGAATTCGGTCGCAAAGCGCCGCAGCGTCGCTTGATATGGGCGCATCGCTCCCCCGGGTGGAGCGATGACGACGGTGCCTTCGCCGAGGATGACATCGCCCGTGAAGAGCGCGCGCTCGTGCGGTTCGTAGATCGCGATGTGTTCGAAGGTGTGTCCCGGCGCGTCCACGATGCGGAGGCTCAGGTCGCCGACGCGCAGGTCGGCGTCGAGGATTGCGTCGCCGTCGCGCGGCACGTCGGAGAACGGGTGCGCGAGCACGCGCGCGCCGGTGCGCGCCTTGAGTGGTGCCGCGCCGGGCGCATGATCGGGATGGCCGTGGGTCAGCAAAATCGTCGTGATGCGTAGCGCGCGTTCGCGCGCGTTCGCGACGAGCGCGTCGAGATGGCGCTCGATGACCGGTCCCGGATCCACCACGACGGCTTCGCCGCCGCCCGCATCGATAACGTAGGAATTCGTTCCGGTGAGCGTCATCGCCGAGGGATTCGGGGCGCGTACGAGCGCGATGCGGCTCACCACGCGCCCTCGAGCTCGTTCGGCATC
Organism: bacterium; assembly: GCA_028869385.1. Taxonomy (GTDB): domain Bacteria; phylum Vulcanimicrobiota; class Vulcanimicrobiia; order Vulcanimicrobiales; family Vulcanimicrobiaceae; genus REEB354. The sequence goes on along the minus strand of JAGWSR010000132.1, from coordinate 7,408 downwards.
ACGAATCCCTCGGAGGGCGCGCGGTCCGGCATGATGGTGACGACCGGTTTCGAGCGCGCGAACGCGAGTGCGTCCGCGACGCTTCCGTGCAGCGCGAGGCGCTCCAAGTGTTTGATCGTCGGATAGACGAGATGCATGCGTCCCGCTTCGTGCTCGCGCAGCGCGGTCGCCGGTTCGATCCAACGCTCGTCGTGCGTCTCAACCGCATCGGCGATGCCGTGCTGCTCGCTCGGGGCGCGCGCGATGAAGAAATGCGTGTTGTAGCGGCGCGGCTCGGTCGGCGGCGTGATCCAATGCGAGTAGAGGGCGAGTGCGTCGGCGTCGAGGCGAAGGTTCGACTCCTCGAAGACCTCGCGGACCGCCGCCCGCACGAGCGCGCGTGCGTCCTCCGCGCCGATCGGCGGTTCGCTCGCGGGCAATTGCTCCGGGACGACCGCGCGGAACTCCGCGGCGACGCGCTCGGGCGGCCATCCGAGGTCACCCGCATAATCGCCGGGATCGACGGTGCCCCCCGGAAAGACGAACGCGTCGGGGGCAAAGCTGCTGCGGGCGCTGCGGCGCAGCATGAAGACTTCCAGGCGGCCCGGGCGCGCATCGCGCACGAGCATGACGGTAGCGGCTAGCCGCATGGGAACTCCGCGCAGAGATGGGTACGTTGTTGTAGCTATGAACGTGCGTGTTACCGCCCTCGCCGCGGCCGTCCTGTTGCTCGCTGCCGACCCATCGCCATCGGCATCGCCGACGGCATCGCCGGCGCCGCTCGCCTTACCGAGCGTGCCTCCGGGCATCGGCGGGGTGCTGCAGACGATCATCCAAAAAGTGACGGGTGACGCGATCGCGCCGCTCGGCGTGGATCCCAATCACGTGCGCGTAACGGTGACGTTTTTCAAACGCTTCGATCTGCAAGTGCAGATGCCGCTGCAGACCTACAAGCAGATCCACCTGCATCAGGGAACGATCATCAACCCGCGCGGCGCGACGCTTGCGACCGGACAGTTCGTAGACGTACGCGGCCAGGTCAACGCGGACGGCTCGATGAACGCCGACGAAATCACGATCCTGCATCAGTAGAGGAGCGTACGTGCGCATCGCGTTCGGCAGCGACATGACGAACGAGCTCACCGACGCGATCGCGCGATGGTTACGCGAGCGCGATTACGAGGTGGCGACGTTCGGCGCGCTGCGCGCGGGTGACGACGACGCGTGGACGACGATGGCGCGCGCGGTCGGCGAGGCGGTCGCGAGCGGCGCGTGCGCGCAGGGCATCGTGTGCTGCTGGACCGGCACGGGCGCGAGCATCGCCGCGAACAAAGTTCCCGGCGTGCGTGCCGCCCTCTGCGGTGATGCCGCGACCGCGGCGGGCGCGCGCGAATGGAACGACGCCAACGTGCTCGCCCTCAGCCTGCGTCTCACGTCGGTAGCGCTCGGAGAGGAGATCCTTGCGGCGTGGTTCGCGGGCGAGCCGACGCGCGACCCCGCCTATCGCGCGATGATCGCCGACCTGGTCGCGAGAGATCGCTAAACGCGATACATCCAAACCCGCGGCTCCTCCGTTGTGATGGGCACAGGAGGATTCGCACTACTTATGAATCGCATTTTTGCCGCGCTCGCATGCGCAGGACTCATCGCCGCTTCCGCGGCTTCCGCCTCGGCCAAGCTGATGGCGAACGTTACCGACCAGCCCTCGCGTTTCTCGGGCCCCGGCGTGTACACCGGTGCACCGGCGCTCCCGGTCACGCTCTCGATGGTGATCGCGGGCGGTGGCCCCTCGAACTTCCAGACCGTCACGCTCGTGAAGACGCTTGCCGGCGACAAAACCTCAGCCGAACTCGCCTCGCTCACGAAGAAGTTCGGTAAAGCGAAAATCGGCAACTTCGTCACGGTGTTCAACTTCATCGTCGCCGACACGCTGAAGATCGTCAAGGAGAAGAACATCACGCTGCCCTCGACGCCGAATCCGAATCCGAAGGATGGCAAGGCGCTCGCGGCCGCGCTCTGGGGCGCGGGACAGACCGGCAACGGCTTCAACGTCGAGGTGATGCTCGATCGCGCGGTCTCGCACGGTATCCACGATCAAGTGATGAACGACATCGACGCGAAGTACGGCGTCGCGGCGGATGCCGATTATCACGCGGTGCTCAACCAGGCGATGCACGACCTCGCGTCGGTGTACGGCCTCGAGAAGAGCAGCATGTAAGGTTCGCTCGCGCGAACGCTAAAAGCAGAAGGGCCGCGCACTCGCGCGGCCCTTATTGTTTCCTGCCGATCGTGATCGCACAGACTCGAGCTGTCGCGATCGTCGATATGCCCCCGGCGGACGGCGGAGCATGTTCCGCGTTCCGGACCGGAGACGCAGATAATAGCAAAGCGCGGCGCTACTGCCAATATGATAATTTGAGAAATGTCGCGAGCAGCACGAAAGCAAGCGTCCAGTTGACGACGTGCGAGGTCCAGCAATAGACGCACGGCATTCGGGTCACGACGAGCAGCGAGCGCGCGAGCGCGACGGAGGTGCCGGCGGCCAGGAGCGCTGCCACGAGCAGCAGCCCGAGCGACCAGGGCGCCGCGGCGATCCAGATGCCGACGCCGAGCGCTGGGTAGTAGAGCGCGCCGATCGCGGCGTTCGGAATGCCGCCGAAGAGCTTGGCGCGCGGCGTCTGCACCACGCTCGGCTCGCTCAACTCGCCTCGCTCCGCCCGCATCGCCTTGCGAAGCATGAAAACGGAGGCGTAGAGACCAACTCCGCAGAGCATCGTGACCAGAAGCCGTATCGTCGTATCCACCTCCGCTTGAACCCGCTCATCAAACGCTTGGGGGCGCTTGCCTTGCTTGCCGCGTCGTTTACGATTGCGGCGCTCGTCATTCGCTTCCAGCCCCAGGTCGAGGCCGAGATCCGCTCCCTCGGGGCGCTGGCGTACCCGCTCGCGATCGTGGTCTTCGCGCTCGTGGCCTCGGCGCCGTTCTCGGTGACCGACGCGCTCGCGATCATGAATGGGGCGATCTTCGGCCCGTTCTGGGGCTCGGTCGTCAATGCCATCGGCCTGGTCTTCGCCGCGCTGCTCGGCTACTGGATCAACTCGCACGCCTCGCGCATGCTCGACCTCGACGCCTACTTGAAGCGGCTCCCGCACTGGGTCAAGCGCTTCCCGGTCGGGTCGCCCGCCTTCTTGCTCGCGGTGCGCGTGATCCCGGGATTCGGCGGAACGGTGGCGACCGCGAGTGCCGCGACGTTCCGCATTCCCGTCTGGGTGCACGTGTGGACGATGTGCGCGATCGCCGTGCCGATCTGCACGGTGCTTGCGATCTTCGGCGACCGCGTCACCGTGCTCGTCCATTCGTACGAGCACCGGGCGCACGTGTACTGGGAGCAGCACCACCCGCACTTTCACTTTCATCGCCGTCCGAAAGCGACATCGACACCGTGAACGCGACCGACTCTACCCCCATGATTGCCGACCACGACGCGCTCGTCGCGCTCTGCGAACGCGTCGCGCGTAGCGAGCGCGTAGCGCTCGACACGGAATTTCATACCGAACGCAGCTACTCGCCGCGCCTGATGGTGGTGCAGCTCGCATTCGATGACGGCGCGGTGATCGTGGACCCGCTCGCGCTCCCCGACTTGCGGCCGTTGCTCGATGCGTTCGGCGAAACCGTCGTCGTCGGTCACGCGCTCTCGTCGGATCTCAAGATCTTCGCCGACCGGCTCGACCGGGTGCCGTCGCGCGTCTTCGACACGCAGGTCGCGGCGGCGTTTCTCGGGTACGGCATGCAGGTCTCACTCGCCGATCTCGTGCGCGATCTCGAGCGCGTGCGCCTCGCCAAGTCGCAGACCGTGAGCGATTGGTCCACGCGTCCGTTCACGCCGCGTCAGGTAGAGTATCTCGTGGACGACGTCGCGCATCTCTTGCCGATGTACGACAAACTCGTCGCGAAACTCGAGGCGACCGGGCGCCTCGCGTGGGCGCTCGAGGAGTGCGCGCCGCTCGGCGATATCGAACGCTTCCGCGCCGACGAACGGCGCGCGTACATGCGCATTCCCGGAGCCATGCGCATGAATCGGCGCGAACTCGGCGTGCTGAGCGAGATCGTCAAGCTACGCGACCGCATGGCGCGCGAGCGCGACCTGCCGCTCAAGTACATCATCGCCGACGACGTGGTGTCCGGACTCGCGACGCTGCGGCCCAAGCGCGTGGAGGAGCTCGATCAACTGCGGCGCCTCGACGCGGGGGCGCGCAAGTCGCTCGGCCGCGCGATCGTCGAGGCGGTCGCACGCGGCGAGGCGATTCCCGACGACGAACTGCCCGAGCGCCCGCAGCGCCCGCTCGGCTCGAGCCGCGACACGCTCGCGGCGCTGATGGGCGTGCTCGTGGGCGAGGTCGCTCGCGCGAACGACCTGCCGCAGAGCCTGCTCGTGCCGCGCGCGAGCCTGGAGCGCGTCGCCCGCGAGGTGCCGCGCACGCGCGAAGCCTTCGAGGCCGCACTCGACCTGTCGCACTGGCGTATCGGGCTGGTCGCGGAGCCGCTCTGGCGACTTTTGTCGGGCGAGGAGTCGCTGCGCATCGAAGGCTACGCCCACGGCGATCCCAAAATACGCTTAACGCCATGAATCAGCACGCGAATAGCTTCAATGCGGTCGACACGCTCCGTGTCGGCGACCGCTCGTACCAGTATTTCCGCCTCGATGCGATCGAGCGCGCCGGACTCACCAAGCTCGGCCGATTGCCGTACTCGCTGAAGATTCTCCTCGAGAATCTGCTGCGCTTTGAAGACGGGCGCTCGGTCACCAAGGCCGACATCGAAGCGCTCGCGCGCTGGAACCCGCACGCGGCCTCCGATAAGGAGATCGCATTCCGCCCCGCGCGCGTGCTGCTGCAAGATTTCACCGGCGTTCCGTGCGTCGTCGATCTCGCCGTGATGCGCGATGCGATGGCGCAGATGGGCGGCGATCCGAAGAAGATCAACCCGCTGCAGCCGGTCGAACTCGTGATCGACCACTCGGTGCAGATCGATTACTTCGGCTCCGACGACGCGTTCCAAAAGAACGCCGATCTCGAGTTCGAGCGCAATCGCGAACGCTATGCGTTCCTCAAGTGGGGCCAAGCCGCGCTCGACGGTTTCCGCGCGGTGCCGCCCGACACGGGCATCGTACACCAAGTTAATATCGAGTATCTCGCGCGCGTCGTCTTCGGCGCGGGCGGTGCCGGCATCGCGTTCGATGAGAAGAGCGCGACGGCATATCCCGATACCGCGGTCGGTACCGATTCGCACACGACGATGGTCAACGGTCTCGGCGTGCTCGCGTGGGGCGTCGGCGGCATCGAGGCCGAAGCCGCGATGCTCGGCCAACCCGTCACCATGCTGATCCCCGAAGTGATCGGGTTCCGTCTCGACGGCAAGCTGCGCGAAGGCGTCACCGCGACCGATCTCGTGCTCAAGATTACCGAGATCCTGCGCAAGAAGGGCGTCGTCGGCAAGTTCGTCGAGTTCTTCGGCAAGGGACTCGCGGCGTTGCCGGTCGCCGATCGCACCACGATCGGGAACATGTCGCCCGAGTTCGGTTCGACGTGCGCGATCTTTCCGGTCGACGAGCGTACGCTCGAGTATTTGCGCCTCACCGGCCGCTCGGCCGAACACGTGGCGCTCGTCGAAGCGTATGCCAAGGCGCAGGGACTCTTCCGCACCGACGACATGCCCGACGCCGAGTACACCGACGTGCTGCATCTCGATCTCGCCGAGGTCGAGCCGAATCTCGCCGGTCCGCGACGTCCGCAGGATCGCGTTAGCCTGAGCGACGTCAAATCGTCGTTCAACGCCGCGATGAACGAGTGGATGGCGGCGCGCGCCGCTAAGAACGGCGCGGTCGCGCGCTTCGAAAACGAAGGCGGCGGCGGCAGCACCGCGGTCGCGCTCACCGAAAAGGACGTCGCCGACGGCGCGGTGGTGATCGCTTCGATCACGAGCTGCACCAACACGTCGAATCCGTCGGTGCTCGTCGGCGCGGGGCTGCTCGCGCGTAACGCGATCGCGCGCGGTCTCAAGAGTAAGCCGTGGGTGAAAACCTCGCTCGCACCGGGCTCCAAAGTCGTCAAGGATTATCTTGCGAAGGCGGGTCTGCAGGACGATCTCGACAAGCTCGGCTTCAACATCGTCGGCTACGGCTGCACGACGTGCATCGGCAATTCCGGACCGCTGCCGAGCGACGTCGCCGAGACGGTCGCCGAGCAGGATCTGATCGTCGCTGCGGTGCTCTCGGGCAACCGCAACTTCGAAGGCCGCATCCATCCGCAGGTGCGCGCGAACTATCTCGCCTCGCCGCCGCTCGTGGTCGCCTACGCGCTCGCGGGCCGCATGGATCTCGATCTCACCACCGAGCCGATCGGCGAAGATGCCGACGGCAAGCCGGTCTACCTAAAAGACATCTGGCCGAGCAACGACGAGATCGCGAAGACCGTCGCCGCGTGCGTGACCGACGATATGTTCAAGGCGCGTTACTCCGACGTCTTCGCGGGCGATACCAACTGGGCGAAGCTCGACGCGACGCCGAGCGAGCGCTACACATGGGATCCGAACTCGGAGTACGTGAAGCGTCCGCCCTACTTCGACAACATGCCCGCCGAGCCGGCGGCACTCGCGGAGATCAAGAACGCGCGCGTGCTCGCGGTCTTCGGCGATTCGATCACGACCGATCACATCTCGCCCGCGGGCAACATCGCGAAGACCTCGCCCGCCGCGAAGTATCTCATGGAGAAAGGCATCGAGCCGAAGGACTTCAACTCGTACGGCGCGCGCCGCGGCAATCACGAAGTGATGATGCGCGGCACGTTCGCGAACGTGCGTCTGAAGAACCTGATGGTGCCCGGCGTCGAAGGCGGCGTGACGCGTTACCTGCCGACGAACGAGCAGATGTCGATCTTCGACGCCTCGATGAAGTACAAGGCCGACGGTACGCCGCTGGTCGTGATCGCGGGCAAGGAGTACGGATCGGGTTCGTCGCGCGACTGGGCGGCGAAAGGCCCGTATCTGCTCGGCATCAAGGCCGTGATCGCCGAATCGTTCGAACGCATCCACCGCAGCAACCTGATCGGCATGGGCATTCTGCCGCTGCAGTTCGTCGACGGCGCCGATCGCTCGACCTATGCGCTCACGGGCGAAGAGATCATCGAGATCACCGGCATCGAGGCGGGCATCACGCCGCGCATGCACGCGCACGTGAAGGCGACCGATCCGCAGAGCGGCAAGTCGCTGCAGTTCAAGGTGCTCGTGCGGATCGACACGCCGGATGAGGCCGAATACTACCGTCACGGCGGCATCCTGCAGTACGTGTTGCGCCAACTGCGAGCCAAGGGCTAGACGACGACGCGATGAGCGCGGCGTGGCTTCGCTCGCCGTTTCAGCCGGTGCGGGGCGA